>JBJUHT010000157.1:0-10711 GCA_046070105.1 Dolichospermum sp. | reverse complement strand
AGGGGTTTCCGCTCTTATGAGGTACATATTAAGCCCCCTCTCGAAGAGCGGGGAGGGGGTTGGGGGTGGGGTGACTTTGTACCTCATAACATCGGTAAGTGCTGTATTAAAAACTCAGAAAAGTCAAGAATTTAGGCAATAGTTGACAGTAAACTATAAACTACCACCTAAATTTTTAGTTCTACAAATTAGGTTCTATGCCCAAAGATTTTAACTGGGCGAGTAATTTTTCTGTTTTCAATCTTTCCCCCTCAAGTTGTTGAGTAGTTTGATTAAGTTTGACTTTTTCCCCCTCAAGTTGTTGAGTAGTTTGATTAAGTTTGACTTTTTCCTCCTCAAGTAACTTGGCTTTTTGTTCTTCACCTGTTAAAACCCAATTTCCTTCAGCGTCATACCAACGTAACCAAGGCATTTCTACACCTTTATAGTTACCTATCCAGACACCTAAACCGAGTTCTATATCTGGCATCCAAAAGCGATTATCTGATAAATCAACTTGAGAATAACGGGGTCCATTTAGTTGAAAAACCTTAAATTCTGACTTGTATCTATCAAAAATTGCATAGTAAGGAACTCGCAAAACTTGTTCATAAACTTCCCATTTTGTAGGCGGTTTTTCCACATCTCTTAAAGTTTGCCCCAAGTCTTCCTTTTCCGTTCCTGGTGATAGTAATTCCACAATAATATGAGGATTTACTCCTTCTTGCCACACAACATAACTTAATCTTAAATCCCGTTTTTCATACAAATATGGTACACCTAAAGCCGCAAACCAATCTGGTCTTTTGTACCATAAAGTATGATGCACATCATAATAAAGATTGATGTCGCTACCAGTAAATATCTCTTCAAAAAGATAATTTTTTGGGTAGAAGGTATCAGTTAATAATTGTGGTTGCAGTAGATGAAATTGATCAGGCAAACCAGGTTCCTCCGGGTCCTCACTAGGAAGATCGTACATAGTCGGTAATGTTTCTTTAGGGGAAAGTGGGGGATCTATTTGATACATTTTCACTATCCTCTCAGGCGATGGTATTGATTTATTTTATCATATTTATCTAAGTAATAGTATTAATAACAAAGGTTCAGAAATTTTAATTTATTTTCATTTTTTTAAATAGTAATTAAATTAACAGAAATATGACAAAAAATCTAGCAAATTAAGATAAATATTCCAGATTGGATCATCAAAATAAACCTGGTATAATTACCGTTTTAATTAATAAATGTTAAATCATCCAACCCAAAATATAGCATCCTTACCCCTAGCTGCTGACAGTGCAAAAATCATCTTAGGAAATCCCAGAACACCCGAAAAAATAGCCATACCTATTGCACCAACTCCTACTACAATGTTTGGACCTCGTGCAGCTTGTTTAATATCACCAACCGGACCATTATGGGTAGCAGATACAGGACATCATCGCTTATTAGGATGGCGCAATTTACCCACAAAAGACAACCAACCAGCAGATTTAATTATTGGACAACCAGACTTTTTTAGTGAAGGACAAAATGCCAAAAATACACCAGCAAAAAATACATTTAGTGTTCCTACAGGTATATGTAAATATGGTAATGGTTTAGCTGTTGCTGATGCTTGGAATCATCGTATATTAATCTGGTATAATATACCAGAAGATCATAATATTCCCGCAGATTTAGTATTAGGACAAAGTAACTTTATTGATAATTTATCTAATAGAGGAAATTTACAACCTGCTGCTAATACCCTACATTGGCCTTATGGTATTTTCTATTATCAAAGTAAGCTATTTGTCGCGGATACTGGCAACAGAAGATTATTAATTTGGCATAATTTACCCACGGAAAATGGTCAACCTGCGGATATGGTTTTAGGACAACCAGATATGATATCACGTAATGAAAATGGAGGCGGTTCTCCCACTGCTTCTAGTATGCGATGGTGTCATGATATTACCATTTGGAATCATAATTTAGTCGTCACAGATGCAGGGAATAATAGAGTAATGATTTGGGAAGGAATACCCACAGAAAACAATGCCCCTTGTACAGTGGTTTTAGGGCAAAAAAACTTTAATTTTGTGGAATTAAATCAAGGTGCATATTTTCCTAACCGTAGTAGTTTAAGTATGCCTTATGGCGTAGATATTTGGGGAGATTATTTAATAGTTGCTGATACTGCTAATTCTCGTCTGTTAGCATGGAGAAAACGAGAGTCTATCTTATTATTACAAAGTGCGGATGCTGATGCTGTTTGGGGACAAGATAGTTTTATTGGTAAGAGTGAAAATCGCAATTTTGGACTACCAACCCGACAAAGTTTAAATTGGTGTTATGGGATTAAAGCTTGTGGGGAAAATATGGTAGTTTCTGATTCTGGTAATAATCGGGTTTTGATTTGGAAGTTTTGATTATCTCACGCAAAGGCGCAAAGACGCAAAGGAAGGAAGAATGAGAATAGAGGAAATTAGGGTTTGTGGGATTGTACAAGGTGTGGGTTTTCGTCCTACTGTTTATCGTTTAGCTAATATGTTAGGTTTGAAAGGTGAGGTTTTTAATGATGGAAAAGGGGCGTTGATTCGTGTTTCTGGTAGTGAGGAAATAATCACGGATTTTGTGAATAAATTATATCAAGAATGTCCGCCTTTGGCAAGGATTAATAAGGTGGTTAGAGGTCTATATTGGGGAGAATTTAATTTTGATAATTTTGTGATTTCTCCAAGTGTTAATGGTGTGATAAAAACTCAAGTTTCTCCTGACGCTGCAAGTTGTCCCCAATGTCAAAGGGAGATTTTTGATCCTTTTAGTCGCTATTTTCGTTATCCTTTTACTAATTGCACTCATTGTGGTCCAAGGTTAACTATTATTCGCGCTATTCCTTACGATAGAAATAACACAAGTATGGTTAATTTTCCGATGTGTAAGGAATGTGAAAGGGAATATGAAGATGTGGAAAATCGTCGTTTTCATGCCCAACCTGTGGCTTGTTTTAAGTGTGGACCACGTGCATGGTTAGAACGCGGTGATGGTAAAGTTGTTAGTTCTGATATGTTTTCGATGTTGGATGATTTGGATGCTGTTTGTACTCTATTACAAAGGGGTAAAATTGTTGCTATTAAAGGTTTGGGCGGTTTTCATTTAGCTTGTGATGCAACTTTAGAAAATACAATTTTAAAACTCAGAAATCGTAAACATAGATATCATAAACCTTTTGCTTTAATGGCTAGAGATATTGATATTATTTCTGAATATTGTCATATTAATGATTTAGAAAAGATTTTATTAAATAGTCCAGCAGCACCAATTGTTTTATTAAAAATAAAACCTGAAAAACAAGTTGCTTTATCAGTAGCACCAGGACAAAATACTCTGGGTTTCATGTTACCCTATACCCCTTTACATCATTTAATTCTCAGAAGAATGAAAAACCCGATAGTTTTAACTAGCGGTAATATTTCTGATGAACCACAATGTATAAATAATCAAGATGCTAAGGAGAAATTATCTAAAATAGCGGATTATTTCTTACTACATAACCGAGATATTGTTAACCGTGTAGATGATTCTGTAGTCAGAGTTATTGATAATAAAATACAAACCCTCAGACGTGCTAGAGGATATGCACCAGCACCGATTATTTTACCATCGGGATTTGTAAATTTACCACCTATTTTAGCAATGGGCAGTGAGTTAAAAAATACCTTTTGTTTGTTACGAGAAGGTGAGGTAATTCTATCACAACATTTAGGAGATTTAGAAAATGCAGCAGCTTTTAATGCTTATCAAGAAACATTAAATTTATATTTGAATTTATTTCAACATCAACCACAAATTATTGCTGTTGATAAACACCCAGAATATCTATCTTCTAAACTAGGCAAAGAATTAGCAACAGCAAACCAAATTAAATTAGTAGAAATTCAACATCATCACGCCCATATTGCTAGTTGTATGGCAGAAAATCAACTTTCTTTAGATACAAAACCCGTTTTAGGAATAGCTTATGATGGTTTAGGATATGGAGAAGACGGTACATTATGGGGAGGGGAATTTTTATTGGCAGATTATTGTCAATTTCAAAGATTAGCCACATTTAAACCAACGTTTATGATAGGAGGAGAACAGGCAATTTATCAACCTTGGCGAAATACATTTTCTCAATTAATAAATGGTTTTACCTGGGAAGAAATCACAGAAAAATATAGTGATTTAGAAATTATCAAATTTTTAGAAACCAAAAACCCTAAATTACTCAACCAAATCATAGAAAAAGGTATTAATTCACCCTTAACATCATCAGTAGGCAGATTATTTGATGCAGTAGCATCCGCAATAGGTATTTGTAGAGAACAATGCAGTTATGAAGGACAAGCAGCCATAGAAATGGAAACCATAGCTAATATTAACAAACTCAACAATCATAAAGAAAATGTAAATTATTCCTTTAAATTGGAAAAATCAGCTAATATATATTATATAAATACGTCTTCAATATGGCGAGAAATACTCAATGATATAAAACAGGAAATTTCACCATCAGAAATAGCTGGTAAATTTCATGAGGGTTTGGCAAATACTATTGTAACAACGGTTAAAAAACTACAACAAGAACATCAATTTCAGCAAGTAGTATTAACGGGAGGAGTATTCCAGAATCAAATTCTATTACAACAGGTAAAAATGGGATTAGAAGAATTAAAAATTAACGTATTAAATCATAGTATAGTACCTACAAATGATGGAGGAATATCATTAGGACAAGCTGTTATTGCTGCTGCTAGATATCTGAAATCTTAAAAAAGGAAAAAACTAAAATGTGTTTAGGAATACCGGGACAAATAACTGAAATAACTAATATTGAACATAAATTAGCAATGGTAAATGTGGGAGGAGTCAAAAGACAAATAAACATAGCTTGTATAGTTGACGAAGAACATCCACCAGAAAAATGTATAGGAGATTGGGTATTAGTTCATGTTGGTTTTGCCATGAACAGAATTAACGAACAAGAAGCCGCAGAAACATTACAATTATTACAAGAAATAGCCCAATCTTATACTTAAAAACCTCTCTTCCTTTGCGTCTTTGCGCCTTTGCGTGAGAAATAAAATTATGAAATATGTAGATGAATTTCGCAACCCCGAAAAAGCCCTAGCTTTACAAAAAGAAATCGCCAAACTCAGTCAACAAATAGATAGACATCTCAAAATAATGGAAGTATGCGGCGGTCATACCCATTCTATTTTTAAATATGGCATTGAAGAAATATTACCGCATAATATTGAATTAATTCATGGTCCTGGTTGTCCAGTGTGTGTGATGCCTAAAGGTAGAATAGATGAAGCGATCGCACTGTGTCAACTACCCAACATTATCTTGACCACATTTGGCGATACCATGCGTGTTCCCGGTGCAAAAATTAGCCTTTTACAAGCAAAAGCCCAAGGTGCCGATATTCGCATGATTTATTCCCCATTAGACAGTCTCAAAATAGCTAAAGAAAACCCAAACAAAGAAGTAGTTTTTTTAGGTTTAGGCTTTGAAACAACCGCCCCCAGCACTGCATTTACCATTCTCCAAGCGGCCACAGAGAATATTACAAATTTTAGTATGATTGCTAATCATGTATTAGTAATTCCTGCATTACAAGCATTATTAAATAACCCCGACTTACAACTAGATGGTTTTATTAGTCCAGGTCATGTAAGCATGGTCATAGGCACAGAACCTTATGAGTTTATTTCCCAACAATATCATAAACCAATCGTTATCTCTGGCTTTGAACCATTAGATATATTCCAATCAATTTGGATGTTATTAAAACAAATAGTAGAAAATCGCTGTGAAGTCGAAAATCAATATAATCGTTTAGTAGAACCCCATGGTAATAAAAACGCTTTACAAGCCATAAATCAAGTTTTTACAGTGCGGGAAAAATTTGCCTGGAGAGGTTTAGGAGAAATACCTAATTCCGGTTTCAAAATTCGCCCAGAATATGCCCAATTTGATGCTGAAGTTAAATTTACAATTCCTAATTTAAAAGTACCAGATCATAAAGCTTGTCAATGTGGAGAAATTCTTAAAGGAGTTTTAAAGCCTTGGCAATGTAAAGTATTTGGAACAGCTTGTACACCGGAAACACCCATAGGAACTTGTATGGTTTCTTCTGAAGGTGCTTGTGCAGCATATTACAAATATGGGCGGCTTTCAACAATGGCTAAAAAAATAGCTGAAAAGGAGAAAATAGCCGTTTCTTAAAGTCAGAAAACCCTAGAAAATGAGGTAAAAATATGCCTTTTGTTACTGTACAAATTGCCAAAGGTCATTCCATCGAAAAAAAGCGTAAACTAGCCCAAGCTGTCACTGAAGCTTTAGTTTCTGCACTAGGAACAAAACCGGAATGGATAACCGTACATATTGATGAATTTGAGAGAGATAATTGGGCTGTGGGCGGCGTTTTACACTCAGATAAACACACTGGTAGACATGAAGAAACTGGCAGATAATTAACTAATAATGACAGGCAAGATGCCTGTCCCACAACAAAAAATATAATTACAAATAATTACAAAGCAATTTTAAAAATGACAATTAACTCTCATCAAAATCCACTTTTTCAAAAAATAGAAACTACCCGCCGTCGTCCCTCACAAATTAAAGATACTCATATTAATTTATCTCATGGCAGCGGTGGAAAAGCCATGAGAGATTTAATAAATAATATCTTTGTGAAAAGTTTTGATAATCCCATTTTATCACAATTACAAGACCAAGCTACCTTTGATTTATCCGGTCTTTCTCAACATGGTAATAAATTAGCATTTACCACAGATTCTTATGTAGTAGACCCCTTATTTTTTCCAGGTTCAGACATAGGAGAATTAGCAATTAATGGTACAATTAATGATTTAGCCGTGAGTGGGGCAAAACCTTTATATCTCACTTGTAGCATGATTTTAGAAGAAGGTTTACCAGTAGAAACCCTGCGTAAAGTTGTGAATAGTATGCAAAAAGCTGCCGCAAAAGCAGGAGTGCAAATAGTCACAGGAGACACCAAAGTTGTTAATAGAGGTTGTGCCGATAAATTATTTATAAATACTGCGGGTATTGGCGTAATTCCTCCAAATATTGATATTTCTCCCCGCCATATTCGACCGGGAGACGTAGTAATTATTAATGGAGAAATAGGAAATCATGGAACAGCAATTTTAATAGCTAGGGGAGAATTAGCATTAGAAACAGATGTAGAAAGTGACTGTCAACCATTACATGAATTAGTGGCGGAAATTATCAAAGTTTGTCCCCAAATTCACGCCATGCGCGACGCAACTAGAGGAGGTTTAGCCACAGTATTAAATGAATTTGCCCTCACTTCTAATTTAGGAATACGTATTCATGAAACTGCAATTCCTATCAGAGAAGAAGTAAACGGAGTATGTGAAATATTAGGTTTAGAACCTTTATATTTAGCTAATGAAGGAAAATTAGTCATAGTTGCACCTCCAGAAAAAGCTGATTTAATCTTAGAAATCATGCGAAATCATCCCACAGGAAAAGATTCATCTATTATAGGTAAAATAATTCCCCACCCACCAGGAATAGTATTATTAAAAACCGTCTTTGGTGCAGAAAGAATCATAGATATGTTAGTAGGTGATCAACTGCCCAGAATATGTTAAAATCTATAGTAGGTTGGGTTGACGAAGGAAACCCAACATTTTCGACATTTTTGCGGTTTTGTTGGGTTGCGCTGTCGCTTAACCCAACCTACAAATTCACTTCTTTTCTCTGTGTCCTCTGTACCTGGAGTGGTTCGTTTAAAAAAAGTATATGCACGAATTAGGAATTACTAAAAACATCATCGCTATCGTTAGCGAAAATGCCCAAGGTAAAAAAGTCCAAAGAGTATTATTAGAAGTTGGTAAATTATCGGCTATTATGCCAGATGCCATTAAATTTTGTTTTGATATTTGCGCCCAAGGTACAATAGTTGAAGGGGCAATATTAGAAATATTAGAAATACCAGGAATGGCTAGATGTCGTGAATGTGGTAATACATTTTATCTAGATAAACCTTTTGGCATTTGTGAATGTGGTAGTATTAAATTAGATATCATAACAGGTGAAGAATTGAAAATTAAAGAAATTGAAGTGGAGGATTTATGTGTGTAACTTGTGGATGTTCAGATGATAAAAATACAATTATTACAAATATGGAAAATCAACATCATCATACCCATACTTTATCAGATGGAACTGTAATTACTCATTTTCATCATCATCAAGAACCTGCCCATATTCATGCTAATGTTCATAATACAACTATATCTTTAGAACAGGAGATTTTAGCTAAAAATAACCTATTAGCTGCCGAAAATAGAGGCTGGTTTAAAGGTCGAAATATCCTGGCTTTAAATTTAATGAGTTCTCCTGGTGCGGGTAAAACTACTTTATTAACTCGCACTATTAATGATTTAAAAGATAAGTTAAATATTAACGTCATTGAAGGTGATCAAGAAACTACTAATGATGCGGAAAAAATTAAATCCACTGGTTGTCAAGTGGTGCAAATTAACACCGGCACAGGTTGTCATTTAGATGCTTCCATGATCGAAAAAGGTCTGCAAGAATTAAATCCGCCCCTTAATTCTGTGGTGATGATTGAAAATGTCGGAAATTTGGTTTGTCCGGCTTTATTTGACTTAGGAGAAGCGGCTAAGGTGGTAATTTTATCGGTGACGGAAGGAGAAGATAAACCCATTAAATACCCTTATATGTTCCGCAGTAGTGATATTATGATTTTGACAAAAATTGATTTATTACCTTATCTCAATTTTGATGTGCAGCGTTGTCTTGAATATGCTAAACAAGTGAATCCAAATATGCAAATTTTCCAAGTTTCATCTACTACAGGGGAAGGTTTGGAAGATTGGTATGGTTTTTTGTTGGGTAAGGTTATGGCTAAAGTTGCCGGCTAGATAGATTATTAAGCTGATGTGCAGCTAAACTGTATAATCAAAAAACCTGAAGTTACCGTAACACAAGCATCTTGCTTGTACTAATTACCGTAACACAAGCATCTTGCTTGTACTAATTATTCAAGTTAAAAGCATAACAGCTTATCTATCTAACGACGCAACCAACGCCAGAAAAATTTAACAATGGGTTTTATTAATAGCCAGAACAAGTAAAAAGGCAAAATTAAAACCACTAACAACCTCTGAAAAACTGACAGAGAAGCGGGTTGTTGCTGTTGTCGCAACAGACGCAAATTCTCTCTCACTGTAACTGTATTAGGATGGTTAACCCCCAACACCCGTTCACACATCTCTAAAGCTTGAATGTAGAGAGGTTCAGCTTCTGTGTGCTTGCCTTGGCTTCTGTAGAGTGCGGCTAAATTATTCAAGCTAGTGGCGACATTAGGATGGTCGCCTGTAAATAGCCGCTGTCTCATCTCTAAAGCTTGAATGTAGAGAGGTTCGGCTTCTGTGTACTTGCCTTGGCTTTTGTAGAGTAATGCTAAATTATTCAAGCTAGTAGCAACATTAGGATGGTCGCCTGTAAATAAAGTCTGGTGAATTTCTACGCAACTTTGATACTGAATTTCAGCTAATTGATATAGTCCTTGTCCCTTGTAAAATCTCCCTGCACCTACAAATACCCAGATAATTTCATCTGCCAGGATGGATGCTGGTAAGTTAGTCTGTGGTGTTGTGTTTTCCTGAATCTCAGCAAGTAAACGTTTTCCCAGGTCTTCCCAATGGTCAACGACATATCTAAAATTTTCAATATCCTCAGAGGTAGGTGACTGGGGAAGTTGTGAAGCTAGATAGATGATTGGGGTAATGAAGGTTCTTTCTAAAACTGGTTGCATTTCCCCAGATGCGGTTAACTTTTCTTGCAAGAACCATCGCACCAAGTTATGAATTTTATAAGCTTCTGCGGTTTCTGTTTCTGTAACTAACTGTAGTAGACTGCGCTGATAAAGTTGTATTTTGGCGGTGTTTAGTTCTGCTTCTGACCAAGTTAAGCGTTGTTCCTCGTTTTCTCCTGAAAAATTCAGACAATAAACCACCAATTCCCAAACTATTAACTGGGGTGAAAATAAACTTAAAAATGCAGCTAATTGTTGAGATTGGATATCCAATTTTTCCCAAGTTAAATCAAAGGCTGCTTTGACTCCCAATTGAGTTTGATTAATATTTTCCCTATCCTGTAAAAATGCTGCTGCTAATTTGCGCTGTTGTAATTCTGCTAACGTCTCAGCTAGAGATAGTCCTGGGTCGTTGAGTAAATAACCAGCAACTAAAATTATTCCTAAAGGTAAATATTCTAAACATTTACATATTTCTTTGGCTGTTTCTAAATTTCTAGAAATACGGTTATCTTGGTTTCCTAGTGATTTTTGTAGAAGTTCTAAAGCTTGATTTTCGGGGAGAATTTCCAGTCGTATTGATTGAATATAATTGGGGTCTAAATTTTGTGTGCGAGTTGTGACTAAAACCCGGAATCGGTTATTGTTGGGAACATTTTCCTGCAATTGCGCCAATTCAGTGACATCATCACAAATAATTAAAATAGGTTTTTCTGCATGAGGGTATTGTAACCAACACCATGCAACTTGTTCCTGTAAAGTTAACAACTTATCCCCTTGTTGTTGGGGAATTTCTAACTTAAAATGGGAAATAAAAAAGTTTAAAACTTCCGCCGCGAGATTATTTCCCCT
>JBJUHT010000156.1:0-3466 GCA_046070105.1 Dolichospermum sp. | reverse complement strand
GGTATAAAAATCCTCTTATTTGGAGGCT
Organism: Dolichospermum sp.; assembly: GCA_046070105.1. GTDB lineage: Bacteria > Cyanobacteriota > Cyanobacteriia > Cyanobacteriales > Nostocaceae > Dolichospermum. The sequence goes on along the minus strand of JBJUHT010000156.1, from coordinate 3,438 downwards.
AAATGGATGAAGGAAATTGCTGAAAAAACTACACTCTGCCCTAGTGCTAGACCAGAACCAGGGGAAAGTTTTGTTTTCGGTATCATTGGCGGAACAGTAGCAGAACCTCGTGTAGCTTATCTGAAACAGCCTCAACCTATCACAGATGAACTAATAGCTAAAGTTAGTCCTGTGACACCTGCGGAAGTGTTTCGTACAGCTTCAACTTGTGCCACAAATGGTTGTCAACATTTTGATGGGAAAAATTGTGGTTTAGCTACACGAATTGTCGAAAATTTACCGACAGTAGGAGAGGAATTACCTCCCTGTTTTATACGTCGTGATTGTCGTTGGTGGCAACAGGAAGGCAAGGCGGCTTGTATGCGTTGTCCGCAAGTAATTACGGATAATTACAATGCTTCTGAATTGTCAATTCAAGTGGCTACACCAACGGCTCGTTAACTGAATATCTTGTACCATAATCTGATTGGGAAAAATAAGATCCTAGCTGATTATTAGCTAGTACTGGGGTTTTCTACCTACCCTTTTTGAGAAGGTGCAAGATATAAGTTTAAGATGTGAATTAGGGAATTTTACCAATATCTGAAAGGAGAAAAATATGTCTTTAGAAAATGTCAAATCCTTCTATGAATATCTGGAAGATAATGAAGCTTTCCGCGATCAAATCAAAGCTGCTGAGAATAAAGAAGAGTGTAGCCAAATAGTTAAAGAAGCCGGCTTTGATTTCAGTTTAGAAGAATATGAAGAATATACTTATCAACTTTTAGAATCAGCTAACTCTGAAGATGAAATTCAAGATTTAAGTGAAAAAGAATTAGCAGCCGTTTTTGGTGGAATAACTGGAAAAAAATCCACCAGAATCACAGATTTACAGTGTTACGGATTGCCACCACGAGATACAGGAATATTTCTTGCCTAGAACTCTATTTCCGAACTGAAAAATTAATTTTTTTGGGGATACCAACAAATCAAATTGATCATCAAATAGGCTAAAAAGCCTGGAGGTTAAGTTTTAGCAATTGACAGAAAAACTTAACCATCTTTCAGCTAAATAATTAAAGCCAAAGATATTTTCTAACTATCTGAAAGGAGAAAAATATGTCTTTAGAAAACGTCAAATCCTTCTACAAACATCTGGCAGATAATGAAGATTTTCGTGACCAAATCAAAGCTGCTGAGAATAAAGAAGAGTGTAGCCGAATAGTTAAATCAGCTGGCTTTGATTTTACTTTAGAAGAATATGAAGAATACACTTATCAACTTTTAGAATCAGCTAATTCTGAAGATGAAATTCAAGATTTAGGTGAAAAGGAATTAGCAGCCGTTTTTGGTGGAATAACTGGAATAACCAGACCCGTACTACAACCAAAGTATGGAGGGGTGAGGCCACCACAAAAATGGCCACCTGTACAAAAATGGCCACCTGCACAGCTGATGTATGGAGTTGTTATTGGTGACACTTTTCAAGAGTAAATGTCCATTTTTGAAATGAAAAATTAAGTTTTTAAGGATGGATAAAAAGCCAATTTATCCATCCTTTACTCACAAAATTGATTGAGGATATTTCCATGACTTATCACCGAATTAGCTATGCAGTGTGGGAAATTACCCTTAAATGTAATCTAGCTTGTCAACATTGTGGTTCTCGCGCTGGACATACCAGGACAAATGAACTTTCTACAGCAGAAGCTCTTAACTTAGTCCAGCAAATGGCCGAAGTAGGAATTACAGAAGTTACTATTATTGGAGGTGAAGCATTTCTTCGTCCTGATTGGTTAGAAATTGCCCAAGCAATTACTAAAGCTGGTATGATTTGTGGTATGACCACCGGAGGTTATGGTATCACATTAGACACAGCCCACCGCATGAAAGCCGCAGGGATTCAAGTAGTTTCTGTGTCCGTTGACGGTTTAGAAGCTACCCATGACCAAATTCGCGGTAAACAAGGCTCATGGAAATGGGCATTTCAGACCATGAGTAACCTCAAAGAAGCGGGTATTCCCTTTGGTTGTAATACTCAAATTAATCGGCTCTCAGCCCCAGAATTTCCCCAAATTTACGAACATCTCCGCGACGCGGGTATTTTCGCTTGGCAAATTCAATTAACCGTACCTATGGGGAATGCAGCGGATAATAGCGAGATTTTATTACAACCTTATGAACTTTTGGATGTATATCCAATGATTGCTCGTGTTGCAAAACGAGCCAAGCAGGAAGGTGTACAAGTGCAACCGGGAAATAATATTGGCTACTACGGACCCTATGAGCGATTATTGCGCGGGGGGGATGCGTGGTCATTTTGGCAGGGATGTAGCGCCGGACTATCGGCTTTAGGTATTGAAGCGGACGGTGCTATCAAAGGTTGCCCATCTTTACCGACAACAGCTTATACAGGAGGTAATATCCGCGACCATTCACTGCGGACAATTATTGAAGAAACAGAGGAACTGAGATTTAATCTTGGTGCTGGTACTCCCAAGGGAACAGAACACCTATGGGGTTTTTGCAAAACTTGTGAATTTGCAGAACTTTGTCGTGGTGGTTGTAGTTGGACTGCCCATGTTTTCTTTGATAAAAGAGGTAATAATCCTTACTGTCATCATCGCGCCTTAACTCAAGAAAAAAATGGCATTAGAGAGCGTGTTTTTCTCCAACGTCAAGCCAATGGAAATCCCTTTGATAATGGCGAATTTGCACTAATTGAAGAATCTATTAATACTCCTTGGATAGAAAATGACCCACTGCATTTTACTGCTGAGTTAATTCAATGGCCAAAAGGGTGGGAAAAAGAACCAGAGTTAGGTAAATCTTTAGTTAATTCCCACTAAAATTCTGTTGAGAATCATGAACAATATTTCCCCCGATTCTATCAGTTTAGAAGATTCAAATACCTTTGCAAAATCTGAAACTGATTCAGATATTTTACAACCCTTATTACCTCGCTTGAGTTGGGATAATCAGATTACTTATTTGCGACTTATTTTTAGGGCTAAAAGAGCTTTAGACCGAATTGAGAAAGAAGCGGGTATTGTCAGGAGTGAAAGCTGATTAAATCTAACATTACAACACTTTAATTTTACCATAAACCTGAATCTTTAAATTTTCAGGTTTATTTTATTTATATAACCATCCTAAATAAGACATAAATACCTCCTTTTCTCTACCTCTAAGTCCTCTGTGGTTCGTTCCAAAAAATCCATTCACAACCCACGGAGTATTCCTATATCTATAATTCAGATTATATAACTTTTATTCAATAACTAAGAATTTCAGGTAAGATAAATAATCATCTGCCACTAATTCATGACCAATATTATTCATAAACGGGCTGATTTTGATAGTCCATGGAAAGAAATTCTCACCGCATATTTTCCCCAAGCAATGCAATTCTTTTTTCCCGAAACCAAGGCATTAATTAACTGGGAACGTCCTTATGAA
>JBJUHT010000155.1:0-22623 GCA_046070105.1 Dolichospermum sp. | reverse complement strand
GCGAATAAATTCTCTACTACACAAGCAAAGTCCACCTGCGTGGACTAACGAAAAATTAAGAATTTGAAACCTGCGTAGGCAGGTTTTGTCTGTGTAGATGTGATTTCTAATCGCCCAAGTTAGACTTTTCAAACATCCTCTAAATCAGGATATCCAAGATCAAAGGATGAAGAGGACGAAAACAGAAAATTACTCATCAATTACCCCTTACCAGTCTCAACTAACTTGAGTTAAACGCATAAAAACTGACTCAGGCTATTCCCTTGCTAAAACACCATTCAGAAAGATATCTGCCAATCCTTCCGCTATTTTTTGGATTTCTTGGGGGGAGGCATGAGGTTCCATGAGGGTGTAATCAGCAAAACCGGCGATGGCAAATAAACCTAAGAATACCTTAGCGCCAAGTTTGGTATCTATTTGACGATAGATGCCCTTATCTATTGCTGTTTGAAAAAATGCTTCAGCCACAGCGGTCATTTTATCTATAACTTCGGTTTGAATGCGATCGCGCAAATCGGGATGAAATTGCACTTCCATGAAGCAAACACGCATAATATCGGCGTTTTTTTGTAAATTCCACATCCGACGGTGGATAACTTGGGCTATAGCCTGATAACTACCCATTTCGCTGAGTTCTGTGAGTAAATCTGTGAGAATATCCACCCAGCCATTAGTGGCCACTTCCACCAAAATTGCTTTTTTATTGTCAAAATGACGAAAGAGAGTTCCTTCGGCTACTCCTGCGGTTTGTGCTAAATCACGGGTTGTAGTTTTCTCGAATCCCTTGGTAGCAAACAATCGTTGTGCTGCTTGCAAAATTCGGGTGCGCGTTTGGGCTTCTGATGATGGCGGGGAATTAAAAATTCGCATAGTATTTTGATATCTTCAAAATAAGATTGGTAGCCTTATTGTGCAACGAGCCATGGAGAAATTACAAAAATCTTCATAGAAGGTTAACTCTCTGTGTGTGGGTTAATAATTCTATCTTTCCCGTCGTGTTTACTTACCTTAACTTTTGCTTATGCACCAGACAATCTTCAAAAAGTCCCCATTTCGTCCTCTATTAGCCACTATTTTAGCGTTAATAGTCTTTGCTTGGGGGTGGATACCAGAAATGGCCATAGCCTTGCAACAGCCCCAAAATTCCATTCAGCCTTACCTAGAACAAGTAATTAATCGTTTAACGGAATTTCGTCTGGATAATGGATTAAAATTCATTGTTTTAGAAAGACATCAAGCCCCAGTAGTTTCCTTTTTAACCTATGCTGATGTAGGTGGTATTGATGAACCAGATGGACAAACCGGTGTAGCCCACTTTTTAGAACACTTAGCTTTTAAAGGAACAAAGCGTGTCGGTACTAAAGACTACAAAGCCGAAGCCCCGCTGCTGGAAAAATTAGAAAAGTTGGATAACCAAATTAAAATCGCCAAAGCGGATAATAAGAAAGAGGAAATAACGCGGTTAGAAACGGAGTTTAAATCAGTAGAATCTCAAGCCCTAAAATTAGTTAAACAGAACGAAATGGGGCAAATTGTCGAACAAGCTGGAGGTGTAGGTTTAAATGCGACTACATCCTCAGAAGCTACCCGCTATTTTTATAGTTTTCCTGCAAATAAATTAGAATTGTGGATGTCTTTAGAATCTGATCGATTTTTAGATCCTGTCTTTCGAGAATTTTATAAAGAAAAAGAAGTAATTTTGGAAGAAAGACGCTTACGAGTAGAAAATTCTCCTATCGGTCAGATGATAGAAAAATTCATAGATGCTGCTTTCAAAGTTCATCCTTATAGAAGGCCAGTAATTGGTTATGATCAGGATATTCGCAACTTAACACCAGAGAATGTGAGGAAGTTTTTCAAAGCTTATTATGCCCCTAGTAATTTAACTATTGCTATTGTGGGAGATGTGAATCCCAAGGAAGTCAAAAAACTGGCAGAAATTTACTTTGGACGTTATCAAGCTCAACCTAAACCCCAACAAAAACTACCAAGAGAACCTCAGCAAACTGCGACTAAGGAAGTTACCTTAGAATTAGCTACTCAACCTTGGTATTTAGAAGGTTATCATATTCCAGCTATTACCAATCCTGATTATGCAGTTTATGAAATTATTGCTAGTTTAATGAGTGACGGGAGAACATCAAGACTGTATAAATCCTTGGTAGAAAAACAAAAATTAGCCTTAAATGCGGAAGGTTATAGTGGATTTCCTGGGGATAAATATCCGAATTTAATGTTATTTTATGCCCTAACATCTCCAGGAAAAACAGTAGATGAAGTAGCGATCGCTTTCAGGCAAGAAATTGATAAATTGAAAACTGAACCTGTATCTGCGGTGGAATTAGGACGATTAAAAACCCAAGCTAGAGCGAATTTATTACGCAGTTTAGATTCTAATTCAGGTATGGCAGAACAGTTGTTAGAATATGAAGTTAAAACCGGTTCTTGGCGTAATTTGTTTTTGCAATTGGATAAAATTGCAGCGGTGACTTCTGAGGATATTCAAAGAGTAGCTCGTACTACTTTTACGCCAGAAAATCGCATTGTTGGGAAGTTGTTGTCAAAAAAACCAGGATGAAATTTGAGGTTTGATTTCACGTAGAGTCCCAGAGAGAAAGAGTTTACAAATGTCTCTTTAGGAAATTAGGAAAAACTATGCTCAGAAAATTGAAAATACAGAAGAAGGATATGTTGAAGTTTGATTTGAAAAACAAAAAATTCCAGTTTTCTAGGGGACAAAGATTTGTTTTGACTTTGGTGATAGTTGTTGCTTGTTTGTTCGTAAATTTGAATTTTTCTTGGGCAGGAACGACAGCCAAGTATTACAATGAATTGAAGTTTCCCCCGGTGGCGGCGGTTAAGTTACCCAAATATGAACGGTATGTACTCAAAAATGGTTTGGTAGTTTATTTGATGGAAGATCATGAGCTACCATTGGTTAGTGGTACGGCTTTGGTGAAAACAGGTAGCCGTTGGGAAACGCCGCAACAGGTTGGTTTAGCTGGTTTGGTGGGCGCTACTTTGCGGAGTGGTGGAACTCAAAAACATTCCGCAAATGAGTTAAATGAGATTTTAGAACAACGAGCCGCAGCGGTGGAAACAAATATGGGGGAAGCTGTTGGTAGTGTGAGTTTTGAAGCTCTCAAGGAAGATTTAGAAATGACTTTTGGGCTATTTACTGAGGTATTACGAGAACCTGCGTTTGCTCAAGATAAGTTGGATTTGGAAAAAACTCAAATTCGTGGTGATATTTCTCGTCGCAATGATAGTCCTAATAGTATCGCTAGTCGAGAGTTTAAAAAGCTAATTTATGGCAAAAAAAGTCCCTATGCGCGGACAGTTGAATATGCAAATCTTGAGCAAATTTCTCGTGATGATTTACTCAAGTTCTATCAGCAATATTTTCAACCCAATAATCTCATTTTAGGCATTGTTGGCGATTTTAATCCTGAAAAAATGCGATCGCTCATTCAATCTAATTTTGGTGACTGGAAACCAAGTCCTGAAATTACTAAAACCCAATTACCACAAGTCACCCAAGCTAATTTAGGTGGTGTATATTTTGTTAATCAACCCCAACTCACTCAAAGTAGTGTTTTAATTGGTCATTTGGGTGGAAAATTCAATAGTCCTGATTATCCAGCTTTGGATGTTATGAATGGTATTTTAAATGGTTTTGGTGGACGTTTATTTAATGAATTGCGATCGCGTCAAGGTTTAGCTTATTCTGTATATGGTGTCTGGAACCCCCGTTTTGACTATCCTGGAATGTTTATTGCTGGAGGACAAACTCGCACGGAAACTACAGTTCAATTCATCAAATCTCTACAAACGGAAATCAAGCGTTTACAAACTGAAAATGTGACAACGAAGGAATTAAATAATGCTAAAGACTCTACCCTAAATTCCTTTGTTTTTAACTTTCAAGATCCTAGTCAAACCCTATCTAGATTAATGCGATACGAATATTATGGTTATCCCGCTGATTTCTTATTTCGTTATCAAAAAGCCGTTGCTGCTACTACAGTAGCAGACGTTAAACGGGTAGCACAGAAATACTTGAAACCACAAAATTTAGTTACTTTAGTAGTAGGAAATCAAACTGGAATCAAACAACCATTAACGGATTTAGCCACGAAGATGACAACTATAGATATTACCATTCCCGACTCTCAGCCAACCACCAATAAATAAAAATATCCCCGACTTCTTAAAGAAGTTGGGGACTAAATCTCTAATTTCTAATTTCGCAACTATGGGTGAATTTGAAAAGTTCTCAAGTAGTCTTTTTACTCTTGCACAAACTCATCACCTTCATAAACATCAGGCCAAACAGTTGCACCGTGTTCATACTTATCAATCCCAATCTTATCAGCTTCACTATTAACACGCAGCCTACCAATAAAATTAAGTCCACTGAACATGACAAAGGCGAAGACAATAGTAAAAACTGATACTGCAACTACACCCAAAATCTGCACACTCAACAAGTCAAAACCGCCACCCAAAAACAGACCAGCTTTTTTATTCAAAGTCAATTCTGGTTGACCCAAAAAGCCTACTGCTAGTGTACCCATCATACCATTAATACCATGAACAGCAAATGCTCCCACAGGGTCATCAATTTTGCATGATTCAATAATATCAATACCTAAAATTACTAAAATTCCACCTGTTAAACCAATCAAAACCGCAGCCCAAGGTGCTATAAAAGCACAACCGGCGGTAATACCAACTAACCCTGCTAAAGAACCATTCAGACAATAAACTAAGTCCCATTTACCTGAACGTTTGTATTGATAAAATAAGGATGCTAAAGCGCCAGCACCAGCTCCTAATGTAGTATTCAGAGTAATCAAACCAATTAAACCAGTATTAGCAGTACCCAGGGTTGAACCAGGGTTAAAACCATACCAGCCAAACCAAAGAATCATTGTCCCTAATGCGGCTAAACCTAAGTTATGAGCGGGAGGAATTGTTCCCCAAGGAGTACGTCCGGGACGAGGTCCAAGCAAATAAGCACCTACCAAAGCTGTCCACCCACCAACGGTGTGAACTACGGTACTACCAGCAAAGTCATGAAAGGACATTTTTGCTAACCAACCACTGGAGTTCCACACCCAATGTACTATCACAGGATAGCTAAATGCGGCCATAATACCACTGTAAATTAAATCCCCAACAAAGTCTGTTCTTCCCGCCATTGCCCCAGTAGTAATTGTACTGGCAGTTGCCGCAAAGGCAAACTGGAAGAAAAACAAGGTGTAAGCATTGAGTTGAGATGCTATTCCTGGTACACCACCATTGGTAAAAACACCGTCAACGGGTAATTGATTTAAGAAAAAGGTGTCTGTACCAATGAACCCACCATTACTTGTACCAAAAGCAATGCCAAAGCCTACACCCCACCATACCAAAATGGTGAGAGCAGCATCAATAAAGTTTTCCAATAGGGCGTTAACTACACCTCTTTGGCGCAGTAAACCTGCTTCTAACATCGAAAAACCGGTCTGCATGAAGAATACTAAAAAGCCTGTGAGTAATACCCAGGTAGTATCAACAGAAATTTGTAATTGTTTGGTTGTCGCATCTAAGGATTCTAGTGTCACAGGATCTGCGGCTTGGACAACTGTAGGTGCGAAAATTGCCAACACCATTGAACCTATGGCTAGTGCTAGAAGGCGATAAAAAGGGCGGATACGTTGTTTATTCATTGCTGTAATTAAAGCAGGAGTTTTATAGCTGTTATATCAGCATTTACTTTGATACTCGTATCATGTTCATAACTTAAAATACTGTCACCTTGGATACAAAAATTCAATTTATTGGTTAATATTATCTGTCACTCCTCTCTATATAGGATATGTCACGCCTATGGATGAAATTGTCCAGAAATTCCCACTGTTTAAGACTTGACAAATTTCAAAATCTATGTTATATATATGTTATATCTGGGAAATATTGCGCTCATATATATAGGCTCGATAAACACCAGACTAAATACTTTTTTTAACTCTACCCCCAAGGTCAATACTTACTATATCCTAAGTAAGTTGGCATTAAAAAATGTCATTAAAAGCGAATTATTAACTTGGAATAAATAGTAGATAGTTCTTCCTTATCAAGATAATTATAACATATTCTAAATTCCTTGTCAACACCATAAAATTTTTTTCCTGGCATTTTTTATAATTGATCTTTCTCAGATCATCAGGAAAAATTTTAGTGGTATATTAAGGAATAGTAGATAGTTCTTCCTTATCAGTATAATTATAACATATTCTAAATTCCTTGTCAACACCATAAAAAATTTTTTCCCTGGATTAAACTATGTTTGATGGACTAGATGGTAATGTAAAGGAGTAAATTCATTGATAACTTGTGCAAAATCGTCCTATACAGATTATACTGAAATTGAGAATCAATTTTTCTTAGTTAGGATTTAAACAACTGGTACATTGATAGAGTGAGTCAGAGAACATAAATCATGTAAATAAACATATTTTTGAGATCAGACGCACCCTAGAATAGATTTTTTGAGTAACATTTGGGTAAGTCCTATTAATAAAGGAATCTGGAATAACAGATGTTGATAAATTAGATTAATGATGATTAATTATGAATTATTTTACTCCAGGAAAAAAACTAAAAAAAGGACAATACGAAATTATTGATATTTTGGGACAAGGAGGATTTGGTATTACTTATCTAGCGGAAGATCATAAACGGAAAATACAAGTAGCTATCAAAAGCCTCAATACTATTCTTCTCCAACAACGTTATAGAGATAAATATGGAAGTACAGAAGGTTTTGCGAATTTTCTAACAGAAGAACAAGATAAATTCAATACCGAAGCCATGATTTTAGCCACCTTTAATCATTCTCACATTGTGAATGTCTATCCAGAATTGTTTCAAGAGAATGGCTTATCTTGTATGGTAATGGAATATGTACAAGGTAGAAATTTAGAACAATGTTTACGTGCAGATGGTATTTTTAGCGAGAGGGTGGGTTTAGAAATTATCAAACAAATTGGAGAGGCTTTAATTTATATCCATAGTCGTAATTATCTCCATAGAGATATCAAACCTGCGAATATTTTGCTGCGAAAGTCAGACAATAAAGCTATTTTAATTGATTTTGGTTTAGCCAGAGAAGTCAACTTTGCTGAATTAACGAGTTTAACCAATGCGAAAACTCCCGTTTTTGCACCTCCTGAGCAATTTGAAAATACGAGTAATTTCACTCCTGCTTTAGATATTTATGCTTTAGCAGCGACATTATATGTAATTATTGCAGTTCAGAAACCTCCTTTCATTCCTCTACCTAGCACTTATCTAAATGCTAAGATTATGCTAGATATGAACATTGCTCTAGAACCACCGCAAAAATACAATTCCAATATTAGTCAAAAAGTGAATGATGCTATTGTTAAAGGTATGGAATTAGATTACCGAAAACGTCCTCAATCGGTAGAAGAGTGGTTTATACTGTTAGGAATTAAACAAGAAAACCAAAATATGCAAGTTTTTGAAAACCCTGTTAACAATAATCTTAAGACTTTCCACTTTGAAAGTGTCACCACCAATGGCTATGGTAAAGTGATCGACAAACATAACCATACTGCCAGATATTTTGTGGAAGATTTGGGAAATGGTGTAATATTGGAAATGGTGGAAATTCCCACTGGTACATTTTACATGGGTGCTGCGGACAATGAAGCAGGAAGAACAAATAGTGAAGGTCCAAGACATCAAGTTGCTGTGAAAAGTTTTTTTATGGCTAAATACCCCTTGACACAGGCACAATATCAGTCTATTATGGGTCATAACCCTTCTTATTTTAATGGTGATAATCGTCCTGTTGAAAAGGTGAGTTGGGATGACGCAGTTGCATTTTGTGAAAGGTTAAGCCAAAATACAGGAAAAAACTATAAGTTGCCCAGTGAGGCACAGTGGGAGTATGCTTGTAGAGCGGGAACAACTACACCTTTTTATTTTGGTCAAAGTATTACCCCAAATTTGGTAAATTATGATGGTAACTATCCTTATGCTGCTGCACAAAAGGGAGAATATCGTCAACAAACCACAGAGGTAGGAGTTTTCCCTCCTAATAATTTTGGTTTGTATGATATGCACGGTAATGTATGGGAATGGTGCGAGGATGATTGGAAAGATAGCTATCTAAACTCACCAGTAAATGGAGACGCTTTGATTAATCGTGCTGAAGAATCTAGAGTGATACGTGGTGGCGCGTGGTTATACTTTGGTAGTTGTTGTCGTTGTTCAATGCGTAATAAAGATATCCATAATGTTCGTCATCATTATTATGGTTTTCGAGTTTCTTTGTCTCAGGAAAGTTAATATCTTAGTTGTTGCTGTTTCCTTTAGTCTTCTGAATTTTTGCTATATGAGTCAATATTCTAATCAGAAAAACGGGGAAATAGCAACTATATATATGGGCGGACACTTTTCCACCTATAACATAAATATAATTGAAACCCAGGAATTTGTCAAGGGGTTTGTTGAAAATTACGGTATTGCTGAATTGAGGTATGAAAATCAAATATTCTAGTTATCAAACTCTTACTCTCCGCGCCTCTGCGTGAGAAAAAATCATACCTTTATTCAGCGAAGCGAAAATTACAAATCTCGGATATCTCTATTTAAAGAAAATGAAAGCTTATATATATGGGCGGACACTTTTTCACTTATAACATAAATATAATTGAAACCCAGGAATTTGTCAAGGGGTTTGTGAAAAATTTTTGAGATATTTTTGATACAGAAACAGGAGGAAGTTAGAGAGCTAAAAATCCCCTAAAAAATCCTATAAATTCTGATTCAGAGAGTTAAGCGTTGCCAAGTGAGTTCATTTTCGAGTGAATTGTAGTTCCAGCGCAATAAATGAGCGGGTTGTTCAGGGAAAAAAGTGGGTAAACCCATAGCTCTTCTAGGTGCATTTGTGGCTAAATCAATTGCTGTTTCTATGTCACATATTTGCCACTTTACGAGATTTTGTACTCCTACCAATAAAGGTAGAGTTGTTCCTGTTAAAGTTCCATCCTGTAGTCTAGCTGTACCATTAATCACTTCAATTTGTCGGTTATCCCAGGGATAGATACCGTCTGGTAATCCTAGAGGTGCAAGAGCGTCACTAACGATAAATAGACTTTTACTAGCACGCAGAAGAATTTTAAGAATCATGGGATTAACGTGCTGACCGTCAGCAATAAAGCCACAAAAGACAGATGAATCATTGATAGCCGCACCTAATAGACCTGGTTCGCGGTGGTTTAGAGGTGGCATAGCATTAAAAGCGTGTGTTACCATAGTAGCACCTTGAGAGAAAGCTTGTTGTGATTCAACGGCGGTAGCTTGTGAATGTCCTAAACTAACAGTAATTCCCAAAGAACGCAGATAGGGAATAACCTTTCCTGTCCTGTCCAACTCTGGGGCGAGGGTAATAAGCTTGACTATAGGAGCGTAGTCTCCTAATACTCGTTTAACTCTGTCCAGGGTGAGAGGGAGTAAATACTCGGATGGATGTGCGCCGCGTTTGTGATAGTTTAAGAATGGTCCTTCTAGATGAACTCCGAGAATTTGTGCAGAATTTGGGGAATTTGAGGTATAATCAGCGATAATAGCCAGAGAGCGGTGAAGATTTGTAATAGAGGTGGTAACTAGGGTTGGTAAATAAGCATCAACTCCTGCTGACCATAAAAATGCGGATATTTTTGGTAAATTATGGCAACTTTCTAGTGTTAATTCAGGAAAAGCTAATCCTAGACCACCATTAATTTGTAAGTCCACACCACCCAAAGAGATCCAGTCTCCAGCCACATCTAAAAGTAAAGGTTGTGGTAAAATGTTTGGACATGAAGTATTCATAGGTATAATGTTGTCAATTATGCCTTTTGGATTAATTAAGATTCTTTGAAGATCTTGATAACCGGGTACTTTTGCGTTAATAATGCTTATGTTTGTCAACATGGGTGTTATTTTAGTTATTAATCATTTTCATTTCCAGTCTCCAATCGCTAATGATTATGAGTGTAGAAATTGGTATTATTATGGGTAGCGATTCTGACTTAGGGACGATGAAAGAGGCGATCGCTATTTGTGAAGAATTTGGTATTGTATGTGAAGTTGCTATTGTTTCTGCCCATCGTACCCCAGAACGGATGGTAGAATATGCTAAGACTGCACATCAGAGGGGTATAAGAGTAATCATTGCGGGTGCGGGTGGTGCGGCTCATCTTCCTGGTATGGTAGCATCATTAAGTCCTTTACCTGTAATTGGCGTGCCGGTGGCGACTCGAAATTTACAAGGAGTGGACTCTTTATATTCTATAGTACAAATGCCAGCAGGAATACCTGTTGCCACTGTTGGTATTGGGAATGGGAGAAATGCTGGACTTTTAGCTGTACAAATTCTGGCTACCCACCAACCGGAGTTATTAGAAAAAGTTGTAGCTTATCGCCAAAGTTTGTGTAATTTGGTGATAGAAAAACAAGCTAAACTAGATCAACTTGGATATGCGGAATATTTGCAACAATAGATGTTAAGATATCTAAGACTGACAGGATAATTGCTTTGATTAAGTAAAAAGTGTAAATACTAACATAATTGCATATTAAACTGTGAACCCCTCCATTAAGACTCCAACCCAAACTCAAAATCGTAAAGCAGATCATATCCGAATCTGTTTAGAAGATAATGTCGAATGTCCAGAAATCACCACTGGTTTAGAAAAGTATCGCTTTACTCATCTGTGCTTACCAGAACTGAATGATCAAGATATTGATCTGACTACAAATTTTCTAGGAAAATACTTAAATGCACCGTTATTAATATCCTCTATGACTGGGGGAACAGAAGCAGCGGGAATTATTAACCGTCGTCTTGCGGAAGTAGCCCAACAATACAAGTTAGCAATGGGTGTAGGATCTGTCCGGGTAGCGGTGGAAAAACCTCAAGTTGCGGATACTTTTGCTGTACGTAAGTATGCCCCTGATATTCTCCTGTTTGCTAATTTAGGGGCGGTACAACTGAATTACGAATATGGTCTAGATGAATGTTTGCGAATTATTGATTTAACTGCGGCTGATGCCCTCATTCTACATATTAATCCTTTACAGGAGTTTATTCAACCCAGGGGTGATACTAATTTTAAGGGATTGCTTGACAAAATTGCCAAATTATGCAGTAAATTACCTGTCCCCGTAATTGCGAAGGAAGTGGGTAATGGAATTTCGGCGACAATGGCAGAAAAACTGATAAATGCGGGAGTCACAGCCATTGATGTTGCTGGTGCAGGTGGTACTTCCTGGGCTTTGGTGGAAAGCGAAAGGGCAGAAACCTCCTTACAGCGGCGTTTAGGACGAACATTTGGGGATTGGGGTATACCTACGGCAGATTGTATCACCAGTATTCGGGAGTATGATCCCAATATTCCTTTAATTGCTTCTGGGGGTTTGCGTCATGGGTTAGATGTAGCTAAAGTCATCGCTCTGGGGGCTGATATTGCTGGTTTAGCAATGCCCTTCCTCAAGGCAGCGGCAACATCGGAGGCGGCTGTAGTAGAATTAACGGAGGTGCTAATTGCGGAAATAACTACTGTGTTATTTTGTACCAGTAATAAAGATTTGTATAAATTAAAGCAATCACACAGTTTACAGCGGATAAAATAGCAAGATGATTGTTACCACTGACAACGGATAAGTGGTAACAGACCGATAACTAATAACTAATAAGTAATAACCCATGAATAACTTTATTAAACAAACCTTAGCAAGTTTAATTGGCAATTTACTGGGACTGACAATTTTTTCTGGACTCAGTACATTAGGATTTTTGCTGATATTAATTGCGGTTGCTAGTTCCCAAAATTCAGGACCAACAGTTAAAGATAAGTCAGTGTTAGTATTTGACTTGTCTATGAAAATCACTGATAGTGAACCTAGTTCTGATGAATTATTACAAAAAACTCTCAGTGGTGTTGATGAAAATAGTATTACACTCCGTAAAGTTGTGGAGACTTTAGACAAAGCAGGACGTGATCAACGTATTGTGGGTATTTACATAGATGGAAGTAATGCTAATAGTGAGGTTGGTTATGCTTCCTTGAGGGAAATGCGTCAAGCGCTGGAAAGATTCCGTAAAACAGGTAAAAAAATTATTGCCTATAGTACAGACTGGAATGAGAGAGAATATTATCTAAGTTCAGTAGCGAATCAAATCGTAGTTAATCCCATAGGGACGATGGAGATGAACGGTTTAAGTTCGCAACCAATGTTTTTAGCGGGAGCATTACAGAAGTACGGTATTGGTGTACAGATTGTGCGTGTAGGTAAATTTAAGGGTGCTGTAGAACCGCTGATTCTGGATCAACTCAGTGCAGAAAATCGGGAACAAACTCAAAAATTGTTAGATGATATTTGGGGAGAATGGCGGTTAGCCGTAGGTAAAAGCCGAAATATACAGCCGCAAAAGTTACAAGATATTGCCAATAATCAACCAATTTTAGAAGCCGCAGCAGCACAAAAAAATGGTTTAGTAGACAAGACTGCTTATCAAGATCAAGTATTCACAGATTTGAAAAAATTAACTAGTCAGCAAGAAAAAGATCAAACATTGAAAAAAATTAGTTTAAGTGATTATGCAGAAGTTCCGGGAGAATCTGTAGATTCAAATCAGAAAATTGCTGTTGTTTATGCAGAAGGGGAAATAGTTAATGGTAGGGGTAATGATGGAGAAATTGGGGGCGATCGCTTTGCTAAAATATTCAGTAAAATCAGGGAAAATAGTCAGATAAAAGCTGTAGTTTTGCGAATTAATAGCCCTGGTGGTAGTGCTACTGCATCAGAAATCATGCAAAGAGAAATCAAATTAACTCGTCAAATTAAACCAGTGATTGTTTCCATGGGAGATGTAGCTGCTTCTGGTGGTTATTGGATTGCTAGTGACTCCCACCGAATTTTTGCAGAACCTAACACTATTACAGGTTCTATTGGCGTATTTGGAGTATTATTTAATGGTCAAAAATTGGGCAATAATAATGGCATTACTTGGGATACTGTAAAAACATCCGAATATGCAGATCAACAAACTATTTCCCGTCCTAAATCACCTCAAGAATTAGAAGTTTACCAACGCAGTGTTAACCGTATTTATAATTTATTTTTGGAGAAAGTTTCCCAAGGAAGAAAACTACCAAATGCAAAAGTCGCAGAAATTGCTCAAGGGAGAATTTGGTCAGGAATAGCGGCTAAAAAAATCGGGTTAGTTGATGAAATTGGTGGTTTAAATGTAGCCATTGAATATGCAGCTAAAAAAGCAAAAGTAGGTAATAATTGGCAATTAGAAGAATATCCTCAAGTTGGTAGTTGGGTAGAGAGATTATTGGAGAAAAAGTTAGATGTAACAAAAGCCAAATTAGGAATAGAAAAGACGGAAATTAAAAGCAATAATCCGTTAATAAATGAGTTGAGGAAATTTCAACAAGAAATCAATATTTTACAAACAATGAATGATCCCCAAGGAATTTACAGCCGCTTACCTGTAAATTTGAAAGTTGAATAAGAAATCGTTATAGCAATTCCCATTCACAGGGAACAGGGAACAGGGAACAGGGAACTGGGAACAGGGAACAGGGAACTGGGAACAAGGAACGCTGATATTTTCAAGACAAAAGAAAGAGACAATAAAAGTAAAATTTTTGCTCTTTCCTTGTGCTAAATTTTGGAGAATGAAAACCCCCTGGATTCACCAGGGGACGAAATGTGAATAGATTTTAGATTGGTGAAACGTTGGATTAGTTCTGTCTTCGATAGACCGGGCTTGTACCGAAAATTACCAATCTCCAATCTCAAATCTCAAATTTTTGGGTCAAGAAATTAAGCCGGATAAATTCTTAACCGCCGATTTGGTTCATCGCCAAAACTATCGGATTTGAGACGATAATGTTCTACTAACTCATGCTGCATTTTCCGCACTTGGGAAGAGCGGGGTAGTAATTCCACAGGTTGACCTTTAGGAATAACAATCTGCTCTACAGCAAGTCTAGCTTCCTCTAAAGCGTCCATTTCATCATCACTGCTGTTGTGTAGTAATAATTGTAACTCTCTGTTATCGCCAATATCTGGATCATCCATATTCAGTAGTCGGCGTAAACTGCGAGTAATTTGGGGAATTGTACTGGACTTAATTATGAACATCGGTAAATGACGGGCTTTAGCCATTTGTCGTAACTTAGCGTGGTTTTTGACGTGCGATCGCAGAGCTAAAATAGCATCAGCACTATCTAAATCCTTTGTCAATACCACAGGCAAAGTTAACACATCAATTACCTGTTCAAGCTGATCACGACTCACTCCATAAGGGTAAATATGTAATGGTAAATCTTCCCCATTAGGACCTGATGGTTTGCGGCTGGGAAAATTAATACCTTCTGAGTAATTGAAAGATTCATCCAACAAGCGGTCAAATTCGCTGCGTCCCGTCGGTCTTTCCCGTTCCAGAGATAAAGGTGGTAAAGCCACCATTTGCCCAGAAGAACGCCAACCATTGGGTTTAGCAGCCAAGAAAGACTCTTCCACATTAGTCACATGGCCATGACCATTACCACCATTGACCACAGCCAACTGTCTAGCAATACCCACCTTGCCATGATCATCAACAGTGCGAGTTTGTGGGTTAGGTTGACGACCACGTAACAAAGTATCAACCGTATCAGCCACACAGTCATGAACCACCCAGCGTTGTCGTTCCAACATTTCCACAGCAATGTCAAAAGTTGGCGGAGCTTTGCGTTCTAAAACCGTTTTTTGCGAACCACGTCGTCTAGCCTCATCATCTCCCAAAGTCACAGCCTGAATACCGCCCACCAAATCAGACAGAGTCGGATTTTTAATCAAATTTTCAATTTGATTACCGTGGGCAGTTCCCACCAATTGTACCCCTCTTTCCGCAATAGTACGGGCGGCTAAAGCTTCCAATTCCGTGCCAATTTCATCAATTACAATCACCTCTGGCATATGGTTTTCCACAGCCTCAATCATAACTTGATGTTGTAATTCTGGCTGAGAAACTTGCATTCGTCTGGCTCGACCGATAGCAGGGTGAGCAACATCACCATCTCCAGCGATTTCATTAGATGTGTCAATAATCACTACTCGCTTATTTAAGTCATCAGCCAAAACGCGGGCAATTTCCCTTAAAGCCGTGGTTTTACCGACACCAGGACGACCCAGCATCAGAATTGATTGACCAGTTTCCACCAAATCGCGGATCATGGCAATTGTTCCGAATACTGCCCGGCCGACACGACAGGTCAAACCGATAATCTTACCACTACGGTTGCGGATAGCACTGATACGATGTAAAGTTTGCTCGATTCCTGCCCGATTATCCCCGCCAAAATTTCCAACTCTTTGTATACAATCATCTATCTGTGCTTGAGTGACAGGTATTTCGCTCAGATACTCTGCTCCATGAGGAAACCGAGCTTCTGGACGACGACCTAAATCCAAAACTACCTCAACTAAATTATGTCCTTGGGGGTGATTCTCTAGTTTTTGTTGCAGGTCTTGGGGTAAAATATCTAACAACTTGTGGAGATCTTCTGTAATCGTCATGGCAATAATTGGTGACTGACGTTTTGAGAGATATGGTTGGAGTGATTAGCGTATAAACCCAGACTTAATCTGGGAAACGAGAGTATGGGCCAGCCTTACAGCCTCCCAAAGTAATTCCGGTCTGTCTTCCAAGCAAATGTTACTTTGACTATCAGTATTAACCACCTCCTTACTTTCTAACTGGTCAAGAATAGGTGACAGCAAAACACGGGCGTAACTACCATAAGCAACCCCAGCTATTTTGGATTTGGGATTGTGATCTTGGCATCCAAAATCATTCAGTAGTCCCATTGCCTGCAACTTAGAAACAGTATAGCTATTAGTGCCTCCTGCTAACTGCACATATCCTGGTAGATTTGCTGTCAAAACTTTCTGTCCTAATTTCACGGTGGCTATGGTTGTACCATCACCAATATCACCACTCATAGAACGCCCGTCAGTTTGCCAAATTAAAAACTGCGGACGAGGGACAATAAAATCATAAATTGCTTTTAGGTAGTCAATTAGTCCTTCTCCATCATTACAACTGATGGCTAGTAACTTTAATTTATCTACCCAAGGTGTCATTGCTGCCCATAAGCGTTGAAATTCTGCCAACCGCCCTACTTGAGTATGAATTTCTAAGGCATCTATTCCCATAGACATGATTAACGGTGCAACCTCCCCTGGCGTTGACACATAAGATTTTGTATAAATTATCCCATAGGGACAGATGGGAACGCAACGGCCACAGCCATAACATTTTTCTTTAATTATTCCCGATCGCTCATCTTTAGTATTGTTAAATAAAATTGCCTGGGCTGGACAAATTTGCTCACATGGTTTAAGACAGTCACTGGGACAGTCTTGAGAATTAAAATCTGCTTTTCTAAAATGAGGATCTTCACCATCATTGACGCTGACCATTAACAAGGGCAAATTACCCGTAAAGGCAAAACCTCGCTTTTGGGCAACCTTAGTCAAACTTTGGGCTACCATAAAAGCTTCTTGAGTTGCGGCAATGACGGCCGTATCGGCTGCTACATCTATACAGTCAGCACCGGCCAAAGTGTAGGCCAAGGTTAAATTTCTGACCGCAGGAAGGTGTTGGAAACTAGCTCCGCAAATTAATTTGAACCAGTTTCCTTGTTTTAGAGATTGTAAAGGGGCTAATAAATCAGTCACACTTCCATTATGCTTTCAAACGACTAGAAATTGCTGCCTGTGATCAAGAAAATTAAGGCGATAGTTATGGAACTTATGCCTTGACAATGAATACAAAATATGTATTGATAACCTGAACCAGATCGTCGTCGCCAGCGATTTTCCAGTACCTTAACTTTGACACTATGTTTACATAGTATCATTTCATGGTTTTGTCGGTGGATAAACAGGAACTTGATCAATTGAGCCAATTTTATTAAGAGGCCAGAAACGCACCACAGCCTGCCCAATAATGTGATCACGAGGCACAACGCCCCAACAACGTCCATCATAACTACTACCTCGGTTATCACCTAACATTAAGTAAGAATTTGGGGGAATAACTTCGGGTTTAGCCAAGAAAGGGGGTTGAAGACTGGTATTATTGCAAGGTTCAACGAATGTCCGTACAGAAGAGGATAGATAAAGATTTTCCTGTAGAGGCCGGCCATTAATATAAACCTTGCCAGCCCTAAGTTCTATTTTTTCACCGGGTAAACCAATGACTCTTTTAATAAAAGCCTCGCGTTGAGGATTATTCTGTATTGTTACTGGTGGTGAAAATACCACTATATCGCCGCGCTGAGGGTTAGCAAATTTATACTTAACCTTATCCACAATAATTTTATCAGCCTTCCATTGGTCTTGGACACCATGTAAAGTTGGTTCCATAGAGCCAGAAGGAATCCAGCGGGCTTCAGCGACAAAGGTACGAATTCCCAGAGCCAAAAAGACACTCAAGATCATGGTTTTACTTAGCTCTACTATCCAGGAATTATCAGGTTTTTGGCTAGAGTTTTGATCAGACGCTTGATTTTGCATGAAATTGTTGAAGTATGTTAAGAGACTAGTATGGAAATAAGACGGAGAGACTTGATATTATTAATCTTAACGAGATGGAGCAAATGGTAGGTAAATCAAGTCAAAAATCTAGTATTTTCCTGTGTTCAACCACAAACAATCAGGTTTTTAGCTGACTTGACTTGACAATAAACCTATTCAAGAAAAAGTTATCTATGATCCATAAATAAATACTTAAAAATTGTACATCCATGTCAACTACGCAAAGTTTACTGATTCGTCATGCTGAAATTATTCTACCTAATGGCGAGTCAATGATTGGGGATGTCTTGACTCAGGGGAGACGAATAGTCCAGTTAGGTCAAGAAATTACTAGTGTTTCTCCTACCCATGAAATTGACGCACGGGGTTTAACTTTGTTGCCAGGAGTAATTGACCCCCAGGTGCATTTCCGCGAACCAGGTTTAGAACACAAGGAAGACTTGTTTACGGCTAGTTGTGCTTGTGCTAGGGGGGGTGTCACCTCCTTTCTAGAAATGCCGAATACAAGACCTTTAACCATTAGTCAGTCAGCTTTAGATGACAAGTTACAGCGGGCTGCCAGTAAGTGTTTAGTTAATTATGGCTTTTTTATTGGGGCTACGGGGGAAAATTTACCAGATTTACTTTCTGCTAGTCCGACACCGGGAATTAAAGTGTTTATGGGGTCAATGCACGGACAGTTATTGGTCAGCCAGGAAGAGGTACTAGAGGCGATTTTTGCCCAGGGAAATCGTTTAATTGCTGTTCATGCGGAAGACCAAGCTAGAATTAATCAACGCAAACAAGAGTTTGCGGGGATTGAAGATCCAGCTATTCATTCCCAAATTCAAGATAATCAGGCCGCTTTGTTAGCTACCCAATTAGCGTTAAAACTCTCTAAGAAATATCAGCGCCGCTTGCATATTTTACATATGTCAACAGCAGAGGAAGCGGAGTTACTGCGTCATGATAAACCCAGTTGGGTGACAGCGGAGGTAACACCCCAACACTTGCTTTTAAATACTAGTGCATACACAACCATTGGTACTTTAGCACAAATGAATCCCCCTTTGCGATCGCCCCACGATAATGAAGTTCTCTGGCAAGCTTTACGGGATGGTATCATTGATTTTATCGCTACAGACCACGCCCCCCACACTTTAGCAGAAAAAGCCCAAACTTACCCTAACACGCCTTCGGGAATGCCCGGTGTAGAAACTTCTTTACCTTTAATGTTAACCGCTGCTATGGCAGGAAAATGTACTGTTGCTCAAGTTGTCCAATGGATGTCTAAAGCGGTAGCTGTAGCTTATGGTATCCCCAATAAGGGAGAAATTTCCCCTGGTTATGATGCTGATTTAGTTTTGAGCGATTTAAAAAATTACCGGGAAGTTAAACGGGAAGAAGTTTTAAGTAAGTGTGGTTGGAGTTCTTTTGAGGGTTGGAATTTAACAGGTTGGCCTGTCACAACTATTGTTGGTGGTGAAATTGTTTATGATCATGGTCGTTTAAATACGCAAGTTCGCGGACAAGCTTTGACTTTTTTATAGTTTTAGTTAGTTGTCAATGGTCAGTTGTCAGTTGATAGTTGTCAGTTGTCAGCGGTTAGGTAATGGGTAATGGGTAAGAGGTAATAGGGAGATATTTATTTTTCTCTTGCCTATTGCCTCTTGCCTCTTGCCTGTTGCCTCTATCAGTTTATTTCGGTAATTTCCGCTTGACGTTGACCATTTTCACCATAGTTTAGACGTATCTTCAAATAACTATCTGGTAAATAAGACATTCTTTCAGCCCATTCAATTGCTACAATTCCCGGTGTGACTTCTATTCCTTCCCAATAACTTTCCAAATTTAGATCTATCACCTCATGGGGTTCTAGACGATATAAATCTAAATGATAAAGAGGAACTCGTCCTTCCATATACTCATTAATTAGAGTAAAAGTAGGACTAACAATAGACTCAATTATTCCCAAACCTTTACCAATACCTTGGACTAAGGTAGTTTTACCAGCACCTAAATCACCTGACAATAAGATTACACTTCCGGCATTTAAGGTTTTTCCTAAAGTGATACCTAATTTCTGTGTTGCTTCTAAGTCTGTAAGAAAAATTGTAGTTATTTGTTCCATATTATTTTTAATGGATCTTGATAATAAAGGATTGTTTATCAATCATGAAAGATTGTTTGTCAATCATGAAAGATTGTTTGTTAATTGAGAATTAGCATTGATTCATTAGGAGTGATTGCATCAGATTAAAGATTTACTTTTGACTATGGTGAGCTCCAGTATACCATTTCAATAGAACCTTAGCCAATTTTTGGGGGTCATGACGAACAGCGCCATTTTCATCTTCAAATAAAATATTAGCAGGGATAATTCGCCGTCCTAATTGAATAACAGCCTCCCTATCTAAAAAAACTGGGTGAGAACTTTGTTGAGCATAGCGAATGAGTGCTTGAGAAGAGGGTATTTTTTTATGAACTAACACAGCATCAAATAATTTTCTATTATTACAAACCTTATCTATAGCTTTAATGTGGTCAGAAACAGTATATCCATCAGTTTCACCAGGTTGAGTCATGATATTGCAGATATAAATGCGAGGTATATCAGTAGCAGCGATCGCATCAGCAATTTCTTTGACCAACAAATTAGGAATTAAGCTAGTATAAAGACTGCCAGGTCCGATAATAATGTAATCAGCCTCTTTAATAGCTTTAATTGCGGCGGGTAATGCGGGGGGATTTTCAGGAATACAACCAATTTTGAGAATTTTTCCTTGAGCTTTGGGAATATTAGATTCTCCCTCAATGCGTCGGCCATCTGTCAATTCTGCCCAAAGTCTGACATCACTAAGAGTAGCAGGTAAAACTTGTCCTCTCACTGCTAACACTTTAGAACTAGCAGCAATAGCTTGTTCCAGATCTCCAGCAATATCAGTCATAGCAGTTAAAAACAAATTACCAAAACTGTGTCCTATTAATCCATCTCCAGCACGAAAACGATACTGAAATAATTCAGTAAGTAATCTTTCCTCGTCTGCTAATGCCGCTAAACAATTACGGATATCTCCGGGAGGTAAAACACCAAATTCTTCTCGTAATCGCCCTGAAGAACCACCATCATCTGCTACAGTAACAACAGCGGTGATATTAGCGCTGTAAGTTTTCAAACCTCGAAGTAAAGTAGAAAGTCCCGTACCACCACCAATAACAACAATTTTCGGACCTCGATATAAACGACGGTGAGCTAAAAGAACATCTATTAATTCTTCCTCGTCACCTTCAGGTCTTAAAACCTGGGTAATTGAACCTACAGTGCGATATTGTCCCCACAGCAACAACAAAACACCAGATAGCAGGAGTAAAGGACCACTGATATAGTTAGGAAAAATATTCGAGAAAAATCCGAGAAAGTCCGTAAGAAATTCTAGTATCCAAAAGATCGGGGTTAATTTCACCCAAATAGCTAAACCCAAAGTAGCCATGATCATACCCCCAACACTAATGAATAACCAGCGTTTCACCACTAGCCCAGGAGATAACCATTTAAACCATTGGTGAATGCGGTGGGAAGTGCGACCATGGGATTGTAATTGTAGCGAATTAATTGCTCGTTTCCAAAAACTGCTGAACATACTGAATAGAGATGGTTGATACAAACAATATTTAACAAAAACTTTACATCATTAACTCCCTAGTCTAAAGGGAAAATTATGAAAATTATTGGTTCCTTTATATTTCCAAGAGAAAAAAAGACTACCATCATGGAAAATTTTACGGAAAAGCGAATTTTAGGGATAGATCCAGGACTAGCAATTGTGGGTTTTGGAGCGATTAATTGGCAAAAAAGTGTAAATACAACACAAGAGATCAAGATACAGATAATTGATTTTGGTGTCATTCGCACTCATGCGGAGATGGAAATGAGTCAACGACTATGTATTTTATTTGATGATTTAAACACTTTGATAGAGGAAATACAACCAGATTTAGTTGCAATTGAAAAATTATTTTTTTATCGTATGGCTAATGCTATTGTTGTTGCCCAAGCTAGAGGTGTGTTAATGCTAGTTTTAGGACAACATAAACTTCCCTATGTGGAATTTGCACCTCCCCAAATTAAACAGGCTTTAACAAATTATGGTAAGGCTGATAAAGCAGAAGTACAAGAAGCTGTTATGCGTGAGTTAAATTTAGACGAAATTCCTCGTCCAGATGATGCTGCGGATGCTTTAGCAGTGGCTTTGACGGCTTCGTTTCAGTTATAATACTATATAAATTCTGTTTTTACTATTTGTACATAAAAGTATGAATCTGTCTCATGCAGAGACGCAAAAACGCAGAAAGATAAGTTAAAATATCTAGTTTTTTGTTAATGTTTAAGTTTGTTTTAGATTAGTTTTCACAATTTATATATTTTTTTCTTGTGTAAAGTTGTAAGTTCGTAAAGGTCTTAATTTTAAATTGGTAGTTTTTAAGTTTTTGCTTTTATAAGTTTAACAATTTTTTTAATTCAGTAAAGTCTTCAATTAAATTCAGTTTATTTTTAATATTTACTGTTAAATCATACACAAAGATTGTTATATAATCTATTTTATTTGTTTTAAAATCTTTAGTTATTGGATTAAAAAACATAAATAATGTATTAAAGTACATTATTTATGTAAAAGATAGTTTTATTATTGGTAATGCTGCTGGAAGTTATTGATTTGATTGCGTTGTTTCTCTACGGAAAAAACCGAGACAAGTAACGAAAAGTAAAGTTGCCCAAAACTTCTTCCCTGTTCCCTATTCCCTTGTCATATTGAGTTTTTAAATAATGGGATTTTGAAATTAGGACTTACGTACAAGTCACGGAATAATCAACCACGTTAGCGAAGCGTGCCGAAGGCATAGGAACCAAGAGAACGAAGAAAAGAGGGTTGGAGAGATACAGCACTTACCGATGTTATGAGGTACAAAGTCACCCCACCC
>JBJUHT010000154.1:0-17802 GCA_046070105.1 Dolichospermum sp. | reverse complement strand
ACAACTGACAACTAACAACTGACAACTGACAACTGACGACTTATTACTCCACATTGGGCAATAATACTACATTTTAAAGATGTGAAGACCGATCTAGCTATTCTGCCAAATATTTTTACAATGATCCTATTAAACAGTAGTTTGTTATTCTAAAAGCTTATGCAGCCAACTAACCCCAATCAATTTACAGAAAAAGCCTGGGAAGCGATCGCTCACACCGCCGATGTAGCAAAACAGTATCAGCAACAGCAGTTAGAAAGTGAACATCTGATGAAAGGGTTACTGGAACAGGAAGGACTGGCCAGTGCGATTTTTACCAAAGCCGGCGCAAATCTGCAAAAAGTCCGTGATCGTACTGAGCAATTTATCCAACGTCAACCCAAGGTATCCGGTTCTAGTAGTTCCGTATATTTAGGACGCAGTTTAGATACATTATTAGATCGAGCAGAAAAATATCGTCAAGAATTTAAAGACGAATTTATTTCTATTGAACATCTATTACTAGGTTACGCCAAAGATGACCGTTTTGGCAAGGGTCTGTGTCAAGAATTTGGTTTAGATGAAAACAAACTCAAAAATATTATCAAAGAAATTCGGGGGAAACAAAAGGTGACTGACCAAAATCCAGAAGGTAAATATCAATCACTAGAGAAGTACGGACGGGATCTTACGGAAGCCGCCCGCAAAGGTCAACTAGACCCGGTAATCGGTCGTGATGATGAAATTAGACGTACAGTACAAATTCTCTCCCGTAGAACCAAAAATAACCCGGTTTTAATTGGTGAACCTGGGGTGGGGAAAACTGCAATTGCGGAAGGTTTAGCCCAACGCATAGTTGCGGGTGATGTTCCCCAATCTCTCAAAGACCGCAAACTCATTAGTTTGGATATGGGTGCGTTAATTGCGGGGGCTAAATTCCGAGGTGAGTTTGAGGAACGTCTCAAGGCCGTTTTAAAGGAAGTCACAGAATCTGGCGGTAATATTGTTTTATTTATTGATGAAATTCATACCGTTGTCGGTGCTGGCGCTACTCAAGGATCTATGGATGCTGGGAATTTATTAAAACCCATGTTAGCGCGAGGTGAGTTACGCTGTATTGGGGCGACAACTTTGGATGAATATCGCAAATATTTGGAGAAGGACGCGGCTTTAGAAAGACGCTTTCAACAAGTTTATGTAGATCAGCCTAATGTGGTTGATACTATTTCCATTTTACGCGGTTTGAAAGAACGTTATGAAGTCCATCATGGGGTGAGAATTTCTGATAGTTCTCTTGTGGCTGCGGCTACTTTATCTAATCGTTATATTAGCGATCGCTTTCTCCCTGATAAAGCTATTGATTTAGTTGATGAAGCGGCTGCTAGACTGAAAATGGAGATTACTTCTAAACCTGAAGAATTAGACGAAATAGACCGGAAAATTCTGCAATTGGAAATGGAAAAGCTGTCTTTACAAAAGGAAAGTGACCCCGCTTCCCGTGAACGTTTGGAAAGATTAGAAAAAGAATTGGCTGACCTCAAAGAAGATCAAAGAACTCTCAGTACACAATGGCAATCTGAAAAGGATATAATTACTAAAATTCAGTCCATCAAAGAAGAAATTGACCGTGTGAATTTAGAAATTCAACAAGCAGAAAGAAACTATGATCTTAACCGGGCTGCGGAGTTAAAATATGGTAAATTAACAGACCTACACCGCCAATTACAAGCTATAGAAAGTGAACTTTCTCATACTCAAGGTACGGGAAAATCATTATTACGAGAAGAAGTCACAGAAGCGGATATTGCTGAGGTGATTTCTAAATGGACAGGTATTCCCATCAGTAAATTAGTAGCTTCAGAAAAGGAAAAACTGTTACACTTAGAAGATGAGTTACATCATCGTGTTGTCGGTCAACAGGAAGCTGTTACCGCTGTAGCAGACGCAATTCAACGTTCTCGCGCTGGACTTTCTGACCCTAACCGTCCCATTGCTAGTTTTGTATTTTTAGGTCCAACCGGTGTTGGTAAAACTGAATTAGCTAAAGCTTTAGCAGCTTATATGTTCGACACGGAGGAAGCCATGGTACGGATTGATATGTCCGAATACATGGAAAAACACGCCGTTTCCCGTTTAATCGGTGCGCCTCCTGGTTATGTCGGTTATGAGGAAGGAGGACAACTTACCGAAGCTATTCGTCGTCGTCCTTATGCGGTCATTCTTTTCGATGAAATAGAGAAAGCACACCCTGATGTCTTTAACATCTTCTTACAAATCCTTGATGATGGTCGAGTGACAGATGCTCAAGGTCGCACGGTGGACTTTAAAAATAGTATCATCATTATGACCAGTAATATCGGTTCTCAATACATCCTCGATGTATCTGGTGATGATAACCGTTATGACGAAATGCGAAATCGAGTCATGGAAGCGATGCGAAATAGTTTCCGGCCAGAGTTCCTGAACCGTCTAGACGAAGTAATTATTTTCCACAGTTTGCAAAAATCCGAATTAAGGCATATTGTCCAGTTACAAGTGGATAGGTTAAGACAAAGATTAACTGACAGAAAAATGTCTTTGAAATTATCTAGTTCTGCTCTTGACTTTTTAGCAGAAATAGGGTATGATCCTGTATTTGGTGCAAGACCCTTAAAAAGGGCTATTCAGCGGGAATTAGAAACCCAAATCGCTAAAGCCATTTTACGGGGTGATTTTAGCGACAGTGACACCATTTTTGTAGATGTGCAAAATGAGCGTCTTTCGTTTAATTGCTTATCCGCAGAAGTATTTACGGGTTAGAATGGGTACATAAGTACAGAGTACAGTGGTATCAGGAAAGGACAAAGTATTTTCCTGACCACTGACCCCTGACCACTGACCACTGACCCCTGACCACTGACCACTGACCACTGACCCCTGACCACTGACCCCTGACCACTGACCACTGACCACTGACCACTGACCCCTGACCACTGACCCCTGACCACTGACCACTGACCACTGACCACTGACCACTGACCCCTGACCACTGACCACTGACCACTGACCACTATTTATAATTACAAAGTACCTGTCGCATTTTACACAAATTTATTGGTAATTCCAAATTCATGGCTTGTTGAATAAAAATTGAGGGAATGGGAATATTGGGAGTGGCTTGTACAGTATAAGCTAATATAGTCCCATTACCGAGGTCTTTCAGTTCTAAATTAGCGTCAAAATCTGTAAATGTGCCTCTTTCCATGCGAAACTGAATTTGTTGTCCTACTACTTCTACAACACGCAGATAAATTTCTACTTGAGCCGTGAAAAATAAAAAAGCTTTTTGTGCAGATTGATACAGACGTTTAACATCACCTTTAGTAATAACTTCGCTTTTGGTAATATCAGGAAAATATTGTACCCAACGAGGGTAATCTGTAATTTGTTGCCAAACATGGGATCTAATTAAGGGAATATACATAAAAGCTGTCACAGCACCACCCCAGTGAGTATGGGATTTTGTTTGTATTAATACTTCACCCTGAATCAATGATTTTTGCTGTTCTTGACTCCAGAGTATGTCTGATAATGGTAGGCTGGAACAATGAAGATGGGAGTTTGACATATTTAACATATATGATATTCTCGCAGATATGGTAATTTGGGATTTTGGCTTGGTTTTAATTGAATTTACTTCCCTTAATGTTTATGACAGTCAAATTCATGGATTTTTCGCAGACAATTAGTCTAAAGTTGATTTTAAATGATCAGATCATAATTTTCGCATCGGCGCGGAAATTGCAGTTAAGAGGAAAACAGCGTGAGTCAATCTTCCTTTAGTAACAAATTAATTCAGGGTTTTGGGATTTTACTGGGTATAAGTGTAGCCCTATTTTTACTCAGGGGTTTTGGTATTATTACTAATTTTCCTGGTGGTTTAATTACTTTATTGTTTTTCGGGGCGATCGCATTAGCAATTTTAAGTTATTGTTCCAAGAGATGGTGGCGTTCTTAAACTTATACCTCATTTACCTGAAATCTGTTGTCAATTCCCCGCTTTTCAAAGCGAGGAATTAGTATTAGTTACCGACACTGACGATATTTAATGTGATAAACTAAACCACGGTGGGCGAGATCAAAGGAGTCAACTGTCGCTATACCTGAACCATTAGCACTCATTGAAGCATTCACCCGCATATTTACACTATCACCACAGGCTGACCAAACATCACCCACAGTCACTAATTGATCTCGAACATTGTAGTCAGTTTCGCCTCTAAATGTCCTGGAAAAAACCGGGCCACGCTGACCTGCAAAAAAGTATTCTGCTCTTAGTTTCCCGCTCGTATTGGGAGCAATATAGCCTCGATAATCAGCATCGTAGAGGGAGATTTGAAAACCTTGGGGGACTTGAATAGGAATGCTCAAATTACAGCTTTTGCGTGATTCTTGTGATTTATTCCCTTCAGCAATAAACTTATCAAATAGAAGAGTTAGTTCTTGACCATCGGGGCTAACGTTGACGCTAGCAGACCCTTCAGGACAACCATTACCACCATATCCTGCACCTACAATTTTAACTTTATTCTGGTCATTGGCAAAGGCAGTCCCAATAGAAGCTATCATTAGTGCAGCCGCAGCTAGGGATACTTGTGCAAACTTGATAGATTTATTCTGGAAATTTTGATGACTCATAACTTATGTGTTTCGGGTATTTTCACTAGTGTTCTTACAAATGTCAACGGTCGAAGGAAAGTTGTTGTTAAGTAATTGGACAAAATAATTACACAAAAATTTGGTCTGAAATCCTTTATTAATTAAGAATTAGCAGATAATTTATAATTAATTCTGTCGTGGTACTTATCGCCACCTTATGAACATCAAGGCTGAAGTTGGGGTGAATTTGTTCCCTTAAAACCTTAGCAAACAAACTTAACTTTTTCTATCATTCTCATTCAGCAACCCCAACTGTCACAGATTAATGTTTTTGAATTAATTATTGAGGTGTATAAAAATGACAAAATATATATGTAAGGTGTGTGGTTATATCTATGACCCAGAAATAGGTGATGAAGATAGCGGTATAGCACCAGGAACAGCTTTTGAAGATATTCCAGATGATTGGGTTTGTCCAGTTTGTGCTGCCCGAAAAGATGACTTTGAGTTATATGAAGAGTAATCTGGAGATAGATTTTGTTACCTTTGCAAATTGTCGTTATTGGTGGTGGGGCGGCGGGATTTTTTGGTGCGATCACTTGTGCTGAAGCTCATCCCCAAGCTCATGTTACTTTAATTGAAGCTAGTCGTCAACCCTTAGCCAAAGTCCTAATTTCCGGTGGAGGTCGTTGTAATGTTACCCATGCTTGTTTTGAACCACAGCGTTTAGTCCAGAATTATCCTAGAGGTGGTAAAGCATTATTAGGTCCATTTACCCGGTTCCAACCTTTAGATACTATTGCCTGGTTTGCGGCTCATGGGGTAAACTTAAAAACTGAAGCTGATGGCCGAATGTTCCCCATTACAGACCGATCAGAAACTATTGCTGAATGTTTGATTAAAGCTGCTTTTGCGGCTAAAATAGAAATCTGCATTGGTACACCTGTAACTGCTGTCAACCGCAAAAATGACAGTTTTGAAATTCTTCTCAAATCAGGAGAAAGTAAAAAGTGCGACCGCTTACTTTTGGCGACAGGTAGTAGTTTAGCTGGGTATAAAATCGCTAGGGAATTAGGTCATCAAATTGAACCCCCAGTACCCTCTCTTTTTACCTTGAATATTGCAGATAGTCAATTGCGGGAATTAGCAGGAATTAGCGTTAATTCTGTAAATTTACGGTTATCCCTTCCAAAAACCCAATTACAACAAACAGGACCCTTATTAATTACTCATTGGGGTGTAAGTGGTCCAGCAGTGTTAAAACTGTCCGCTTGGAGTGCGAGGATTCTCCATGACCACCGCTATCAATGTCAATTATTTATCAATTGGTTGCCCGAATTATCACAGGAGGAAGTGAGACAAAAACTTTTAAATGTAAAATCAGCATGGGGAAAAAAAGCGATCGCCCTCCATCGTGGTGTAGAATTACCTCATCGTCTTTGGCAATATATTATCAATCGTGTGAATATTACTACAGAAGATCGTTGGGCGGCCATATCTCATAAAACCTTAAATCAACTAGTCCTAGAAATATCCCAAGGACAATACCCAATTAAAGGTAAAGGTGTATTTAAAGAAGAATTTGTCACCTGTGGAGGTATCAAACTGAAAGAAGTTAACTTTAAAACAATGGAAAGTAAATTAGTACCGGGCTTGCATTTTGCAGGGGAAATATTAGATATTGATGGTATAACTGGTGGCTTTAACTTCCAAAGTGCTTGGACAACCGCATATTTAGCTGGTCAGTCCATGATCAAAACAACACAAGACAATTAACCTATTTCTGCCTTTGCGTCTTTGCGCCTTGGCGTGAGACAAAAAACTCTGGTTCATTGACCAGGAAATTGCTGTAAGTTGTTACGCAGCTAAATTGTACAATCCTAATATGGCTAGATATTGTGGTGCGGGCATCCTGCCCGCTATAATCATACAAATTAAATGCAGTACAGCTTATTTCTGGCTTGGCGTGAGACAAAAAACTGTAAAATTTTTTAGTAAATAATTATGAAATTAAGTAAAATCATCAGCCAATTTAGTGAAGCTGTTAAAGCCGAAAGCCTGACCATACAAGCAGATCAGGATTTAGAAATATGGGGAGTTGCGGCCATAGATGAAGCTAAATCTGGTACTTTGAGTTATGTAGAAGGGACAAAATTCGCGTCTTTAATTGATTCTACGAGTGCAAGTGCTTTGATTCTACCAGAAGACGAAAAATTGCAAATGCAAGCAACAGCCAGGGGTATTGCATGGTTAACAACTACAGAACCACGCTTACTATTTGCTAAAGCCATCGCCCTATTTTATCAACCATACCATCCTAGCGCAGAAATTCACCCTACCGCAGTTATTCACCCCACAGCCCACATCGGGAATGGGGTTTATATAGGTCCCCATGTTGTCATTTCTCAAGGGGTGGAAATTGGCAATTTGGCCGTAATTCACCCCAATGTCGTGATTTATCCAGAAGTAAAAATAGGCGATCGCACTATCCTACACGCTAATTGTACCATTCATGAACGAAGTTTAATTGGTGCAGATTGCGTCATTCATAGCGGCGCTGTCATTGGTGCTGAAGGCTTTGGTTTTGTTCCTACCTCCACAGGTTGGTTAAAAATAGAACAATCTGGTTATACTGTGTTAGAGGATGGAGTGGAAGTAGGTTGTAATACAGCCGTAGACCGTCCCGCCGTGGGAGAAACGAGAATTGGTAAAAATACCAAAATTGATAATTTAGTCCAGATAGGACATGGTAGTAAAATCGGTGCTGGTTGCGCCATAGCAGGTCAAGCAGGCATGGCTGGAGGTGTAAAACTTGGAAATAGGGTAATTATAGCTGGACAAGTGGGAATTGCCAATCAGGTTAAAATTGGAGATGGGGCGATCGCCTCGGCTCAAACTGGTATCCACAAGAACGTAGCACCAGGGGAAATTGTCTCAGGGACTCCGGCAGTATCTCATAAAATCTACCTAAGAGCATCGGCAATTTATAACCGATTACCGGAAATATATCAACTCTGTCAACAATTACAACGAAAATTAGGCAATTAAGACCATACCGTTACAGGTTATAGAAGACCTCAAGATGATTAAATGAAGATAGTGTAGTTGTGCTGACTGGATATTACGGTTCTGATAGTTGATAGACTGGGAATTGATCCCCAGTCTCATGGCAAATATCTGAATCTAACTAGGTGGAACAATAGGATCATCATCTTCCCCTGTACAATTAGCAAGAGAAGAGGAAATTCTATATGATAATTGTGGTTGTGTTCGTATAAGTCTAAAACTACCATCTTCTCTGTTAATTTTGCTAACTGGGGATGAGATTCCTTTTGGAGCAAGATTAGTCATTAAATGTTGGCAAACCATAGTAACCTCTGATTTCGTCTTTATATAAAAAAAGTATCTATGACCGCCACTGGATTGTCATCACTAAGTTACTTCAGTGATAAACTTAATAAAGTTAATAAAATTAATGTAAATTAAGATACAATTTGTAAGTATTCTCTGGAGGGAGAACTAGACTATGGATGAACTAGTCGTATTATTAAAAGATTGGGTGTATAGCTACAAAGGAATAGATTTGAATTTAGATTCTTGTGAAGAAGCAATTTTAAAATATTCTTTGGCCGGAATATCCTACAGTAAAATGAGTGATGATATTCCGAATTACGAATTAAGCACTATAGCAAATATAAAAGCACCTAAATTATTCAAACGCTTGCGGCAAGTCACAGAAACAGATATTAATAAAAAGAATTGCAAGTTAGTTTTAACGCAACTTTTACAGCAAAATTATCAAGATGTCTTCATAGACAAAAATAACTATTTTTTTCCTCAAATACAGAGACCACATATAAATTTGCATGAAGCACCAGATTTTAGTGATTTCTATGGACGTTCCCAAGAACTGAATGATTTACAAAGACTGATAGTGACAGAAAACTGTCGTGTGGTGGGGGTTTTGGGAATGAGTAAGATTGGTAAAACCGCATTGGTAAGAGAGTTAGTTGAAAATATTTATAGGCATTTTGATTATGTTTTTTGGAAGAGTCTTGAATATTCTCCAGAGTTGGAAGAGATTTTGACTGAAATAGAACTTTATTTCTCCTATAACAATTCAGAAACGAAAATAAATAACAGAATTAATCATCTAATTACTCACTTAAATCAGCATCGTTGTTTGCTAATTTTTGATAAATGGGAATCAGTAATAGCAAATAATGAAATATCTAAACCACAGGCAGAAAATTACGTTAATTATGAAAAGTTATTGTCGAGAATTGCGGAATCAAAACATAAAAGCTGCTTGATTTTTATTAGTATACATAAACCTAGTATCATGGATTTACTTCTGAACAGAAAAAATATTAATGAGTTATCATTATCGGGATTAAAGAATCAAGAAGCTAAAGCTCTATTGACAAATTTAGGACTTGTTGAACCAGGAATTGAAGCACTGATTAAATGCTGTCAGGGACATCCATTGGCTTTGAATTTGGCCGCTGAAATGATTAAAAATATCCACAATGGTCAAATTACTAAATTCCTAGAAGGAACAATTTTTATGCACGATGCTATGCTTGGTATATTAGATAAACAATTTTCCTATTTGTTAAATTTAGAAAGAAATATTATCAAGAAGTTAGCTGCTGAACCAGAACCAAAATTAACGCATCAAATATTCAAATATTTTCCCTCCATTCCCCAAGCGGAAATTATTCAAGCTGTCAATAAGTTATGGCAAATTCGGTTAATAGAAAAGGGGGAAATGCAAGAATATGAAGCTCTTTGGGTGCTAAATCCTTTAATTAAAAAATATATAAAAAGACGTTATCAATAATATCAATAATATCAATTATATCAATAATATCAATAAAAGGGTAAATTAAATGAAAATGAGAAATTTCCGTATCAAAGTTCGTAAAGGGTCAATCGTGATCAGAGGATTATCTTTAATTTTACTGATCAGTTTTGTTATTTGGGCATATTGGATTATTAACCCGAAATTTATTCAACAAGTAGTAGAGATATTAGATATTACTCCAACTTGGTGTAAAAATTATCAATTAAATGATAATTTCTCCTGTGGAGAAGAAAGTCTTTTCACCGGAGAAAAATTCCCACCTTTTTTAGAAGGTAAATTTGGAGAAGCTGTTGATTTTTTTACTAATGAAAGAAAAAAAGATCAAAATAACCCGGAGATTTTGATATACCTAAATAATGCCAAATTGATGCAGAAAGGCAGAAAAAGTTACACTATTGCGGTCGTTATTCCTATTAATCAGGAAGCGCGAGATGTTGCAGAATCTCTTTTAAGAGGCATTGCAAAAGTTCAAGAAGATTTTAACCAAAATACTAATCATCCAGGTTTAAAAATCGTGATTGTTAATGATGAAAATAAACCTGAAAAGGCTAATAATTTAGCTCAAATTCTGCTATCTAAAAATGACATATTGGCAGTTATGGGACATTATACATCCGAAGCTTCTAAAGAAGCTTTACCTGTTTATCAAAAACAGGAAGTTGTTGTTATTTCTGCATCTACTACAGCTTTACGTGAAACTATTTTAGACGGTCATAAATATTCCAAGAATTTCTTTTTTCGGACTGTTCCTAGTGTTAAGGTTCAAACCCCTATATTAATTGAAAAATTACAATTATCTCAATTAAATAGCGGAGAAAAAGTAGCTATTTTTTACACACCAAATAGCACTTATAGTAAATCTGCTTTTGAAGAATTTCGTAATCAATTGGGTGCAAATAAAATCATTGAAAAAGATGTATCTATGGACAATTTTACTGCTAATCAAGCCTTAAATGAGGTGAAGAAACAAGGGGCTAAGGTACTGATTCTCATTCCCGATGGTCGAGTAAATCATAACAGTATTAAAAATACTTTAAACTTAATTGATGTTAATCAAGATCAATTACCAATGGCAGGTCAATCGGTTCTCTATGATACTCAAATACTCAATAGAAAACATATTGTCAAAAAACTTTTGATCATCACTAATTGGCATCGTTTAAATAGTCCTAATCAGGAGGTGATTCGCACAGCTAAAAACCTTTGGGGAACAAGTTCTATAAATGATCAAACCGCAATGTCCTATGATGCTACTTTGGCTTTAACAAAGGCTCTAGAAAAGGTGTCTATAGAAGATCCTTTGCAAAAACAACGATTGGATATACGCGAGCAATTAACCATTTTAAAAGTGGAGGGAGGAGCTTCGGGAACTATTTCTTTTGATGACAGTGGAGACAGGAAAGAAAAAATTTCCCAAATTCTCCATGTTGTCCCTACTGAATGTTCAAAATATGGGGCTACTTTTGTGCCGATTAACTATAATGGAGTTATAGATTGTCTATAAAATGATAAACTTTTACAATAAACAAGAGAGAGAAAACTATGATTGAGCCAGGAGATTTTATTAGCGATCGTTATTATATTATTGAAGAACTAGGAGACGGGGGTTTTGCTAAAACATTTGAAGCAGAGGATCGTATGAATTATGATCATAAAGTTATCAAAATTTTAAATTTGGATTACTCCAATAATCCGCAAATCCTGCAACTATTTGAACGGGAATATAGGGTATTAAGCAATTTAAATCATCCCGGTATCCCCAAGGTAGAAATTGATGGATATTTGAAATTTCCATGTCCTCACACTGGAGAAATTTTACATGGTTTAGTTATGGAGAAAATCGAGGGGCAGGATTTGGGTAAATGGGTGAGATTAAATCAAAAAATTGCCAATGAAGCACAAGCTATTGATTGGTTAAAACAATTAACTGATATTTTAGATCATGTTCATAGTCAGAATTATGTGCATCGAGATATTAAACCAGATAATATTATGTTAAAACCTAATGGTCAATTAGTCTTGATTGATTTTGGCATTGTTAAAGAATATATCCAAAAAACTCAAAGAAAAACTATTGCCAATACAATAATCGGTACACCAGGTTATTCTTCACCAGAACAAGAACGACAACAACCAGGACGGGAGTTAAACTATACATCTGATTTTTTTTCTTTGGGTCGTACTTTTGTTCACTTGCTAACAGCAATTTTTCCTGATAATCAACAATTACAAGCAGGTTTACGATCTCAAAATAGAGAATTATTGTGGCAGGATAAAGCACCAGGATTTTCAAGACAATTGAAAGATATTATTGATTATTTAATGGAGTACAACCCAAGAGATAGACCGAAAAATACCCAGGAAATTTTGCGGTTAATCAAAAAACTTGAAGATAAAGATCCATATTTCCACCCAGTAATTGTTTTTTTCAGCTTTACTCTCAATTTTGTTTTTTTGACTTTACTGGCTATGGGAGTTACATTACCTGTAGAATGGAAAATTTTATTCCTCGTTGTTATTTGTGCAATTGGTGGTTTTTTGGTTAAACCTTTGATTAAATATCTTTTTTAATTAGGCGTTGGTGAATGAAGGTATGATTTTTTCTCACGCAGAGGCGCGAAGGACGCACAGAATAAGAGTTTAAGAACTAGAATATTTGATTTTCATACCTCAATTCAGCAATGTCCAAAATTTTAGCCTTTTGTGTTTAAATTGACTTTCTGTTCTTGATTTTGTTAAGGTTTTAATTTTAAGTTGTTATGGCGCGGGCAAGATGCCCACCCCACAAGGTTTTAATTTTAACTTGCTATTGCGTCTTCAAGGCATTGTTGTAATGTATTAACGACTTCTTCAATGGCTATTTCTTGAGATTCACGAGTTGCGCGTTTGACTATTTCGACTTTACCATTTGTAATGGCGCGACCGGTGACAATTCTGAAGGGAATACCGATTAAATCCGCATCTTTGAATTTAACACCTGCTCGTTCATCTCTGTCATCTAATAAGGTTTCTACTCCTGCTTGATTAAGTTCTGTGTAAAGTTTTTCGGCAACGGCGATTTGCCCTGCATCTTTAATGTTAGGAATTGTGATAATGGCGTGATATGGTGCGATCGCTATTGGCCAAATTATGCCATCTTTATCATAAGATTGTTCTACGGCTGATTGTGCTAATCTTGACACACCAACACCGTAACAACCCATAACTAAAGGTTTTTCTTCTCCTTGTTCATTGGTATAAGTTGCACCCATAGCTTGGGAGTATTTTGTACCGAGTTGGAAAATGTGACCAGCTTCTATACCCCTTGCTGTTTCTAGGGTTTGCCTTGAGTCATGTAGGGAGCGATCGCCTGGTCTAGCCTTACGAATATCTACGGTTATTGCAGGTAATGTAAATTGCTCACCCCAATTTGCGCCAACCACGTGGAAACCGCTGGTATTAGCACCAGTGACAAAATTCTTTAACTCCACCGCAGTTTTATCGCTCAACCGGACAAACTGAGAATTTACCTGTTTATTAACCGCAATATAATCATCAGTAATATCCGGTGCGATATAACCTAAAGGTAGAGATTTAGCTTGCCATGTTTCTTGAGCTTCAACATTTGGTACAGTTAAAGTCAGAATTGTTTTAGCACCAAATTCAGGAGCTAATTTAGTTAATTCATTTTGTAATTTTACCTCATTAATTTCCTGATCTCCACGAATACTAATCAAAACCAAAACAGTCAAACCATTATCATAAACAGTTTGATATAAAACATTTTTCACCACTTGAGTGGGAGAACATTTTAAGAAATTACAAAGTTTTTCAATCGTATCAGTCAGGGGAGTTTCCCGTTTTTCGTAAGTTGTAAAAGGTGAAATTTCCGCTACTGCTGGTAAAGAAACAGCCTTTTCCACATTGGCCGCATATTTACCATCTTGAGTATATAAAACCTCGTCTTCTCCCGCATCTGCTAACACCATAAATTCTGTTGAACCAGAACCACCAATAGCACCAGAGTCCGCTTCCACAGCGCGAAAAGCCAAACCAGAACGCCGCAACATATTACTGTAAGCAGTGTACATTTCCTGATAAGTTTTCTTTAAACTTTCCTCATCAGCATGGAAAGAATAACCATCTTTCATAATAAATTCTCGTCCACGCATTAAACCAAAACGGGGACGAATTTCATCACGAAATTTAGTTTGTAATTGATATAAATGTAGAGGTAATTGACGATATGAACGAATCATATCACGAGCAACAGTAGTAATTACTTCCTCATGAGTGGGACCTAAACCTAATTGTTGTTCTCTTCTATCAACCAAAGAAAACATAATTCCTTCAGCCTTAGTATAAGTATCCCATCTTCCCGACTCCTGCCATAATTCCGCAGGTTGTAACTGCGGTAATAAACATTCTTGTGCGCCAGTAGCATTCATTTCTTCGCGCACAATTTGAGAAACCTTTTGCAAAACTCGCCACATTAGGGGAAGATAAGCATAAATTCCGCCACCAATACGCCGAATATAACCAGCACGGAGTAGCAATTTATGACTAGGGATTTCCGCATCAGCCGGATCATCCCGTA
Source organism: Dolichospermum sp. (assembly GCA_046070105.1). Classification (GTDB taxonomy): domain Bacteria; phylum Cyanobacteriota; class Cyanobacteriia; order Cyanobacteriales; family Nostocaceae; genus Dolichospermum. Next base: position 3,742 of record JBJUHT010000154.1, on the reverse strand, counting down.
GTGTAACAAATAACATTTGTGATAATCGCATTGTTGTTTCCTTTTTTGCTAATGAAGATTAAGTAGTCGGAACAGGTAACAGGGAACAGGGAACAGAAAAACCAGTAATGAGAGTAAATTCTCTGATAATTTTAGCTCAATTTATAAATTTCACCTCTATTAACTAACACATCTCCCGTTAATAAATCCTTCACAGTTGCTAATAAAATTCGTCGAGAATCTACCTCAAATAACACAGATATTCTATCAAATCCTGCTGCTCCAGGAGGGTTAAGTTTTGCTACACATACCTGTTGATGTTGGGTATCTAAAGAACGGTAACTTTCTTGATGTTGAAGAATGCTAGAAGTCATTCTACCTGAAGGGTCAAAAGCTATTTCTGTTTGTGTCATATCACCAACTTCACCAATATCTAAACGAATCTCTGTTTGTCCATTATTTGCAGTTTGTAAGGTTAACCATTGGCAACTTTGACAAGGATACTTTGTACCTTTAGTAAATATAGAATGATAAATATAACTTTTGCTGAAATTATCCCATAAACGAATCGCGTAACTATGACGCAAAAAATCATCTAATTCGGTAATTTGAGTTATTGCTAATGCACCATGACAAACAGCATCAAAGGGTTTATTTAATTTTACCTTATTTTTACCAAAATAAGAAATGATTAATTGTTGAACTGCGGGAATTAAACAACTTCCTCCCACTAATAAAACCTGTTCAATATCATTTTTAGAAATTCCCTTTCTTAACGCAAAGGTTAAAACCTCATCTAACGCATCCCGTAACTGTTGTAAAAATTGCCGATATTCTAAAATTTCTTCTAATTTTTCCCGGTTAATTTTCAACTCATAAGACATAAAAGATTCATCATCAAACCAACTTTCCGATGCTGTTGTATTTTTAGAAAGTTGAATTTTTAAACGTTCAGCAATTTCTAGGAGATTTTGATAACTGATTTTACCAACTTGTTCAGGTGTGAGATTTTGAGAATGCAAATAATCCTCAACTATCCAAACATCAATATCTTCACCACCTACATAAGCTTCAGATTTCGCTAAAACCTCAGCACTTAAATTTCCATTATTATCAGAATTTGCAACAGTTTTAACTAAACTTAAATCGAGAGTTCCCCCACCAAAATCTACTACTAAAATTAACTTACCAGGATGTTTTATAGCATATCCTAAAGCCGCAGCAGTAGATTCATCAACGATAGATACCTTTGGAACATTTAACTTTTTTCCTAAATCTCGAAACCAATCTAAATAACGTTCAAAAGCACCAACGGGAACAGTAAAAATTAAATGACTAGGTTCGATTTTCTGCTTTTTTAGTTCCGTCCAAATAGTTTGCATAAATAACTCAGAAATAGAGACAGAATTATAATTTATACCATCAATTTGGATCGCTGGTGGTTGATAATCTCCAGCTAAATCACGTTTAAACTTTTTAAATAACCGTTCAGGAGGATAACTTTGAGAAAGTCCTAAACGTTGACTTCTCACACCTTCACCTAATACAATATTATTACCTGGTTTAATAAACATTAAACTAGGAATAACAGGATATTCTACTCTTTCACCGTCAGGATTGACACCCAAAAATAAACGGGATAAATTAGGAAAACGTAAACTTTTAGGTTGTTGAGTATCAGCCTCTAAAATACTGATTACAGTATTACTTGTACCAAAATCAATTGCAACAGTTGTCATGATTATTAATCATATTGTGGTTGTCTTGTGGTGCAGGCATCTTGCCTGCTATTATCATCTTGCCTGCTATTATATTTGTATATTTGGGCGGGCAGGATGCCCACCCCACAAGATTGTATAATAATTGTATGATAATTGTATGATAATTTAATTATTATTAAACCCTGCTGGTAAAGTGCGACTAACTTTTGCAGGATAGAGAACTTTATCACCATCCTGATAACCAATAAAACGGATATAGACTAATTCCCCCTCTTGAATGTCATCACTATCAGCTTGATGTAATTGGGGATTATAATTAACCTGTTCCCAAGTTTCCCCAATAACAGTATAACCCCAATTGGTAATTAGATTATCTAAAGCTGTAAATAGAGAAACCAGGTTTTTAATTGGTAACTCTGGTTTAGCTAAAGCCATTTTTTTAACTGTAGGATAGTTAGCGAGTAAAGTTTGTAAGTGGGTAAAAGTTTCCTGTTGAAAATCAGTTTGTAATTGTTGAGATTGTTGTTTTAATTCCTCCCTGAGTCGTTGACATTGAAATTCTAACTCTTTAATCTTCTGTTCTGTGTCTGGAGAAGTTACAGGTTGATTATTATCAGATGTATCTTGATTATTTGCTGGGAATAAAAACCGCAGAATAAGATAAACAATGATTACGAGAATTACAGCAAAAGCGACTTGATTAATTTGTTCTAGCATATTGTTTTTTTAGTCCAATACAGAATATATTGTAGGGTGCGTTAGGTGCAAACCGTAACGCACCGTAATAAATGGAGATGGTGCATTACGCTATCGCTAATACACCCTACTTATAGAGGAATTATTGTTGTTGTAAAGATTGATTTTCGGAAATTGTCATTAACTCATCATCTTGATAATATTCCGGTAATAATTCCTGAGATTCTATTTCTCCTAAAGATTTTTCTAACCCTTTTGTAGTTTCCACACAACTAGAACCAGTGGCATTTAAAACCCGTTCCACAATTTTACCATCTTTACCAATGCGATATTCAATCTTTTGATATTCAGCCATAATGATTTTTCCTTTTTAATAATGTCAATAAATCAGAAATTAAACCCATCTACCAACAATAACCCGCAGCGTACCATCTGCTAAAACTTCCTCTTCCTCCACATTAAAACCCTCAGTTTGAATTGTTTCCATCAAAGTTTTATGGGCGTACTTTTGACTAATATTATTAATAAACTCCTGCTGATTAATTTCCGCACCCCAAAAATCAGCCACTAACTCATAACCTTCTCCATTTTTACGAAAACCCAAATCATAACCATTAGCTTGACGAATCACATATTCAGCATTAGTTTTATCACCCATATAACCCCGAACTTGAGTATTTTGTTCAACTTGATAACCCAACTCCTTTAATACTTGAAGCAGCACTTCACCCTGTTTAATTTGCACCTTAATAGTTGTAAAATGAGACATAAAAAATCAACTCCTTATGTATTTTTAACCCCTTTCCAAACCTTTCCCCTAATAGGAGAAAGGCTTATGAAATTCACGTTATCTTACTCAGCTAAACTCCAAAACCTCTTCCCTCTCTCTGTGTCCTCTGTGCCTCTGTGGTTCGTTAAAAAAATATTGAATTTAATCCACCTCCAAAGGACCTAAACCCTGTTGTTGAGAATAGGCTTTTAACTCTTCAATTAACAGTGTATCAATAGAAGCCGTTCTTGCGCCAGCTTCCGCCGCCCAACGTTTTAAACTGGTAATTTGTTCCTTAGCAATAGCCGCCAAAGGAACAGTTTCCGATACCGCCGCTAAAATATCTTCCGTATTAAAATCCCGCCTATTACCATCTATTAAACTACCAAAAGCGCGGTGCATTCCATCAATAATTACTTGTTGAATTTCCGCACCGCTAAAATTTTCGCTATGACTTGCAAGTTTCTGTAAATCAAAATCTCGCAGTCGGGAAGGACGGATTTTTTGCAAGTGGACTTTAAAAATATCATGGCGTTCTTTTTCTGTAGGTAAATTTAAAAAGAAAATTTCATCAAAT
>JBJUHT010000153.1:0-4390 GCA_046070105.1 Dolichospermum sp. | reverse complement strand
ATAATAATACCACGATTGGTGGCCATCATGATTTCGTCGTCGCTGTTGACAATTCTTAAAGTGGCTAGTTTGTCTTTGGTTTTGCGGTTTTTGAATTTGGTAGCCATTAAACCTTGTCCAGCCCGGTTTTGCAGTCGGAATTGGGAAACGGGAACACGCTTACCATAACCGCCTACGGTAATGACTAATACCCACGGTCCGGTACTATTGCTGTTAGTGGTTTCTGCGATTTCTTCAGGATTTTCAGTTTCAGCAATTTCTAAGATTTCTTCTATTTCTGCTGTTTCTTCTATTTCCCCTTCTGTGCTAGTATCTAAGGTGTCGAGAATGGCCGCAGGTAGGATATCCATACCTATGAGTTCGTCTTTATCCTTGAGTTTCATGGATTTTACACCACGAGTGGCTCTTCCCAGAGGACGCAGTTGGTCATGAGTACAGCGGAAATGAATGGCCATACCTTGACGTGAAGCGATTATTATACTGTCTTCTACTCTGGCTCTTCTCACCCAGCGTAGTTGGTCACCTTCTTCTAAGGATATGGCAATGAGTCCGTTGGCGCGAATGTGGCTAAATGCTTCTAGTGCGGTTTTTTTGATGTTACCGCCTTTGGTGAGCATCACAAGATATTCTTCGCTGCTAAATTCGTCTACGGGGACAATAGAAGTAATTTTCTCTTCTTTGGGAATGGGTAACATTTGGACTATGGGTGTCCCCCGACTGGTGCGCGAACCTACGGGTATTTGATAGGCTTTGAGTGAGTAGACAACTCCGCGATCGCTAAAGAATAAGATGCTATCATGATCACAGCAAGTTAAGAAATGCTCGATGGTATCATCATCTTTAACTTTAGCACCGGCTTTACCCCTAGTAGCGCGGTTTTGAGATTCAAAGGTGTTGACGGGCATCCGTTTAATGTAACCTTGTTCTGTCACCAGAATCACTGCTTTTTCGTTAGCAATTAAGTCAATGTCATCTATGTCTCCTTCTCCATGGGTGATAACCGTGCGGCGGGGTGTAGCAAAGCTAGTTTTAATTTGACCAATTTCCGTTTCGATGATTTCTAAAACCCGTTCCCGTCTGGCTAAAATATCCTGTAAGTCGGTGATTTTAACTTGTAATTCTTCGTGTTCCAGGCGAATTTTATCCGCTTCTAGCGCCGTTAACCGTCGCAACTGCATTTGTAAAATTGCGTCTGCTTGCACTTCGGAAAGTCCGTAATTGGTAATTAACTCTCCTTTGGCTGTGGGTGCGTCCGGTGCATGACGAATTAAAATAATAATTGCATCTAATTGTGACAGAGCAATTAGTAATCCTTGCAATAAGTGATCTCTTTCTTCTGCTTTGCGTAACTCGTAACGGGTACGACGTTCGATGGAAACAATACGGAAATCCAAGAAAACCCTGAGAAATCCTTTCAGGCTAAGGGTTTGAGGTTCGCTATTCACTAATGCCAACATATTCGCCCCAAAGTTGGCTTGTAGGGGAGTTTGCTTATACAGATTGTTTAAAACAACACGAGGATAGGCATCACGTTTTAATTCGATAACGATTCTCATGCCATCCCGATCGCTCTCATCACGGATATCTGCAATACCTTCGATTTTCTTATCATTCACCAATTCGGCAATTTTTTCGATTAATGCGGCTTTATTGGTTTGATAAGGTAATTCGGTAATGATAATTGCTTCCCGGTCTGGACGGTTGCGTTGTTCAATGGTTTCAATATTAGCTACACCCCGCATGGTAATTGCACCACGACCTGTGGTATAAGCGTCTTTAATGCCACTTGTTCCCAATATCTGCGCTCCGGTGGGAAAATCGGGACCGTGAATATACTGCATTAATTGGATGTCAGTTATTTCGGGATTGTGTATTAATGCTACTAGTCCATCAATCAATTCTCCTAAATTATGCGGAGGAATATTTGTCGCCATTCCCACTGCAATTCCCGAAGAACCATTTAACAGTAGTTGGGGAATGCGGGAGGGTAAAACCGTTGGTTCTTGTTGAGAACCGTCGAAGTTATCAGCAAAGTCTACTGTTTCTGCTTCAATGTCCTGAAGAAGAGCGACACTTGTTAATGCTTGTAAACGGCATTCGGTGTACCTCATAGCCGCCGGTGGATCATTATCTACCGAACCAAAGTTACCATGACCATTGATCAGGGGCGATCGCATGGAAAAATCCTGTGCCATCCGCACCAAAGCGTCATAAACCGCAGTGTCACCATGGGGGTGATATTTACCCAATACTTCCCCTACGACACGGGCGCATTTTCTAAAGGGGCGATCATGTAGCAAACCTAACTCGTGCATAGCATAGAGGATGCGACGATGCACAGGTTTGAGACCATCCCTAGCATCTGGTAACGCCCGACCCACAATGACGCTCATAGCGTATTCTAGATAAGACCGCGACATTTCATTTCGCAAATCTGTCGGGATAATCCTCTCCTGTGAGGTTGTCATAGACTCCAAAACTCCAAAAAATGTAAATTTTAGCTTTCAACTTGACAAAATACAAAATTATGTCAAATAAACTTTGAATAGTTGTCATATTTTGTTAAATTCTAACACATTGTCAGACAATTTGCACAAATACTAAGTAGGTTGGCGTTAAAAATTGTCGTTATGACAAGGGAACGGGGAACAGGGAACAGGGAACAGGTTTTCGGCAACTTTACTTTTTGTTACTTATGTCGGTTTTTTTCCGTTCACCTACTTATCCAATCAGCCAAAATAGTCAATCAAAACCAGAAAATGAAATTTTATTTTGTGTTTATTAAGTAATATTAGATCATCTAAAATTCAAGAAAATAAACCCATTAAATCACCCAGAGAACTAAACAATAGAAATCAATAAGAAATTGAGACAATTTTAATTTATAATTTATAAATTAACGAGAATGAATAAGCAGGAAATAAAAGCCATATTTGGATTAAGTCAGTTTTAAAAAACTATACAGCAGTTCCCGGTATTATTAAGTACAGATATTAATGATAAAACTCTTGTGGTGCGGGCATCTTGCCTGCATCAGGTATACCTGTAAATGCCAATCTATTAATTATTTGATGATAGTTCTTCCTCGTTGTTTTCATTGTAACAAATTTTAAATCAATTGTCAACCCCTAAATCTTATTTTTTCCTGGGAATTAATTAAGAAAATAGGACATTATAGGGTGCGTTTTTGCGTAACGCACCCTAGCATTAGGAAGGAGGATAACCAGCAGCAATTAAAGCTTCTTTGATAGCAGTTTCCGAAGCTTGAGTATCTACATTGACAAGTTTTGTTTGGGGGTTAGCTTCCACAATAGCATTAACATCAACAATTTTAACAGCATTAGTGATTTTATTAGCACAAACAGAACAAGACATTCCCGGAACAGTAAGTTGAATAGTCATAAACAAAAAAGAGGTAAAAACTCAATTACAAATAAGACAATGTTTGCAAAAACAAGAATATTATATCCTAAATCCTCCAGATTAATTAGTTAACATAGAACATATTTGAGAAGGACTAAATAAAATTGTCGGTTTAGTTTTTATTTAACCCTGAATTAATGTTTGAAAATCTGACTCATTTTTGAGATGATCAAAATCAATATCATTTCCAGCGTCTTCCCGATAATTAGGATTAAATTCAATGGCTTTTTGCAGATTTTCTAAAGCTAATTTAACTTGTCTTTGTAGTGCATAACAAGCAGCTTTGTGATAATATACAATATGATAATCAGGTTTAATTTCTAGTGCTTTATCAAAACTGATAATTGCTTGATCATCTTCTCCCAACCTAACTAAAGTATAACCACGTTTATGCCAAATTTTAGGAGAACTAGGTTGAAATTCTAAAGCTTTATCAAAAGAAGTAATTGCGTCTTCATAGCGTTCTAACTCTACCAAAGATAAACCACGATTTACCCAAGCAACTCCATCATTAGGTTGAATTTTAATAGCTTTATCAAAACAGTTAAAAGCTTCTTGATGTTTTCCTAATTTTCCACAAGATACACCAATGTCACACCAAGCTTGATGATATTCGGGATTAATTTTAATAGCTTGATTATAGGAAATAATAGCATCTTTATAGCGGTTTAATCTATTGAATATAATACCACGTTTGAGCCAGTTTTCTGGATTTTCAGGTTGAATCTTAATGATTTTTTCATAAATAGCTAAAGCATCTTCATGACGTTTTTCTAAAAATAGCTTTTCTGCTTCTTTTAGATAATCATTAAGAGATGTTTCTGGTGCTTTTTTTATGACTGAGGGAGGTGTAATTTCCGCTAGTTCTTTGAGAATTATATCTTTACGTTGTTGAGCATCAATTTCTAATTTTTGCAGATTTTCCAGAATAGTAATTTGCTGTTTTTGGACATCATTTTGTAAGTCT
>JBJUHT010000152.1:0-5016 GCA_046070105.1 Dolichospermum sp. | reverse complement strand
TTTATAATCTAATTGCGTTGGGTTGCGCTTCGCTTAACCCAACCTACGAAAATAAAAGATTGAAACTATTATACCTTTACATCAATTAAAATTGCTAGTATTTCCACCCATCAAACAGGAGATTATTTTATAGAAACAATAAATTATCCTGAATTAGTCAAAACAGTATTAACAAAACACACAGAAAATTATTTAACCAAAGTAACAGAACCACAATTAATATTGTATCATCCCAGAAATTATTATAAAATAGGATACAAATTAATTTAAAATAATGATAAAATAAAGTAATGTCAAAAAAGCGTAAATTACTAGAGAAAGGAAAACTAAAAATGGAAAGTTTAAGACTGCGATCGCGCATTGGTAAAGATGGACTATTAAAAATTCATTTACCACAGGCTAAAGAAGGAACTGAATTTGATATTATTGTTATTTATGAAATAGCTGTACCAAAAGAAGAAACAGCCACAGAACAAACCATGAAAGTGAGTGATTTCTATGGTTGTATTCAAGATGAAACATTTATTAGACATCCACAATTAGAACAACCTGAAAGAGAAACATTCTGATGATTTACCTATTAGACACCAATACCTGTATTATTTATCTTAAAGGTAAAAATATTCATCTAAAAGAGAAATTAGATAGTATCTCAACTTCTGAAATTGCAGTTTGTTCCATTGTGAAAAGTGAATTATTCTATGGTGCTATGCGGAGTGCTAAACCGGAGAGTAATTTAAAATTACAACAAGGATTTCTTGATAAATTCGTCTCTTTACCCTTTAATGATGAAGCAGCTATAATTTTCGGTAATATTCGCGCTGAACTTACTAGCAAAGGAACACCCATTGGTGGTTATGATTTACAAATTGCTGCTATTGCTTTAGCTAATAATTTGATATTAGTTACACACAATACTAGGGAGTTTTCCCGCATTCCTCAATTACAATTACAAGACTGGGAAGTAACATAATTAAACATCATCACTTTAATTTTATATGTCCGCGAAAGATTTTTTTCATAATGCAGTTAGGTTAGCTTTAGAAAAAGATGGTTGGTTGATTACTCATGATCCTTTATCATTTACAGTAGATGGTCTTGACTTTAGAATTGATTTAGGAGCAGAAAGACTATTAGGAGCAGAAAAGGAGGGGCAAAAAATAGCAGTTGAGATAAAATCTTTTTTAGGTAAATCAACTATCAGTGAATTTCATAAAGCTTTAGGACAAACACTTAATTACCGTTACATTTTAAAAAAAGCAGAATCAGAACGTCTTTTATATTTAGCAATTAGTTATGAAATATATACAGATTTTTTTATGATTCCTGTAATTCAAGAAATAATTGCGGAACATCAATTAAAATTACTGATTTTTGAAAGTCTTAAACAGGAGATTGTTTTATGGAAGGAATGAGTTACCCTGAATTAGTCCAAACCGTATTAGCAAAACACACTGAAAATCATCAATCAAAAGAAACAGAAAAAGAGTTAATTTTTGACTGCCAAAGACATAGATATTTAGTAATTCATGTAGGATGGGAAGGGGAAAAAAGGAATTATGGTTCAATGATTCATGTAGATATTAAAGATGGAAAAATCTGGATTCAGAGAGATTTAACTGAGGAAGGAGTAGCTAATGAATTAGTAGAATTAGGAGTACCAAAAAGCGATATAGTTTTAGCTTTTAGAGCGCCTCATATCAGACAATTTACTGATTTTGCAGTGGGTTAGGATTTTTTATTCAATTTTAATAACTTGATAATAACTTGATTTTTTAGGGATAGGCGTTTTGCTTATCCCTTTTTTTCGTTTTCTGCTATGGATTTATTTAATGAGCCACGTTCACGTAGCGCCCCATAGAGATAGACGAGAAGAACACGAAGCAAGAGAAATGTTTTAATTTATAATAGAAGATATCATGTAATCAATATTTTACTGATAAATCTCCAATCAGTTGCATTTACAAATAATATGAACACTAATCATCTGATAACTATAGGAATTTCTCTATACCAAGAAAATAAATATAGCGAAGCTATTGATTGTTTTAACCAAATTATTGCTAACAACCCAAATTCTGCTACAGCTTATCATTACAGAGGTTTAGTTCGCAGAAGACAAAGAGATGATCAAGGCGCAATTGCTGATTTACAAAAAGCTGATACACTTGTAGCTGATAAAGAATATACAAAGCTCTGTGAAAAAATACAAAATTTAATTGGTCGAGATTATCCCCATAAATATAATAATGATGATAATCAGGAATTTGATTATATTGAATATGAAGATAATTGGTATGCTGATGAAGATGAAATAGCGGCAGCAGATCCTAATTATATACCATCTTCAGAATTTTTGAGTTGTGCAGAGGAAGTGTATCAATTAATATCATACGAATTAAATCAATTTGAAAATTTCCTTTCTAACCGATTAAAAACTATTGATTTATTGCGAAAAAAGCGGGCAGAAAATTCCCGGTTTAATCAAGAAAGATTAGAAAGTAAAAACTTACCTATATATAATTCCCACGAAGAAATTGCTCAAGCTATGGGAATTAGCGTGAAAGGATTGCGATTTCTGACTTTTTCTCGCAAAGGTTATCATTACATTCGTTTTCAAATACCCAAAAAACCGAGTGGATATCGGCAAATTTCCGCACCAAAAAAATTATTAAAAAAAGCTCAAAATTGGATTCTTGATAATATTCTTGAAAAACTAGAACTACATGATGCTGCTCATGGTTTCCGTCTGAAACACTCTATAGTTACAAATGCACAGATTCATGTAGGTAAAGAAGTAATTATTAACATTGATCTCAAAGACTTTTTTCCTTCAATTTCTTATAAACGAGTTAAGGGACTTTTTAAATCCTTTGGATATTCGGAAACAGCCTCAACAATTTTCGCGTTGATTTGCACAGAACCAAAAATTAAAGAAGTTGAAATAAACGGACAAATTAATTGTTTACTGTCATGGACAGATCGTTATTTACCCCAAGGCGCACCAAGTAGCCCAGCAATTACGAATATTCTTTGTCGTAGGTTAGATAGAAGATTGAATTTTATGGCTAAACAATATGGGTTTGATTATACTCGTTATGCTGATGATTTAACTTTTTCTGCTTCTGGTGAAAGTCTTGTGAATGTCAATAATATTCTGAAACTTACCAATTTGATTGTTAAAAAAGAAGATTTTGAAATTAATGAAAATAAAACTAGGGTAGTTCGCAATTATCGCAAACAGGAAGTAACGGGTATCATTGTTAATGAAAAACTTAATATTTCCAGAGATAAACTTAAAACTTTTCGTGCAGTTCTTTATAAAATTGAAAAAGATGGTTTGCAAAATTATACTTGGGGACAGTCTCAGGATATTATTGCCGCAATTGAAGGTTTTGCTAATTTTGTGGCTATGGTAAATCCAGAAAAAGGTGGTAAATTTATAGAACAGATACACCGAATTAAAGAAAAATATGTCCGTAAACGGGAAAAAATTGTATTAGTTCATCAAGAGTTTTTGACTCAATCTAATATTATAAAACAGATTAATGAGAAACTTCGGGAAGTGAGATTTAATAAAATTGAGAAACGGCAATATCTGCAAGAAACTTATAATAAAAAATATCTCCAAGAATTAACAGCCGAAGAACTATTAGAATTTTTACACTATTTGATAACCTTACAACCAGAACAATTCTCTTTTGGCGATACAGATGATCTTCCCTTCTAAAAAAAACTTGCTTTTTACACATTCAATGTTTTATACTTTAATTGTCACGCGCCATTGTCAACAGGTAAAACAACCTTGCATTTGGGCGGTGGAGCGCCGCCCTCTGTATTCAAGCTAATACTTAGTCGCCTCGCTACCGCGTTCGGCAAGTAAGTATGTACTTTACCATGATAAAAGCTTCCGTTTTTACGAAGGTGGAATCTAATGTGAGTTTTTATGGAGGCTACGCCCCATAGATATAGTTTTTTTTCCTTCGGGTTTCAGTATGCTTTGGTATTACGAAGGGGCAACCTAAGAACAGTGTCGCGTGATATTTTTTAACAGGATGTTTGTTTTTTTAAGCTAAAGCACATTTAATTTGCATATTAAAACTTCATCAAGTGGTAGGTTGGGTTGAGGAACGAAACCCAACATCTTTATAATTTTATTGCGTTGGGTTGTGCTTTGCTTAACCCAACCTACGAATTATTACTAAGTAAAGAATAATGAGAATAGGATAGAATTTAATGTAAAACAATGATAAAATAAAGTAATGTCAAAAAAACGTAAATTACTAGAGAAAGTTCTTTCAGGATCTAAAAATCTTCAATTTGATGATTTAGTGACATTAATTGAAGCCTTTGGTTTTTCCCTATCACCTATCAACGGTAGTCATCACATTTTTAAACATCCAACTATCCCCTAACTAATTAACTTACAAAATCGCAATGGTAAAGCTATTCCTTATCAAATTCGGCAATTTTTAATATTAATTGAAAAATATTCCTTAACTATGGAGAATTAATAGTGAAACACTATCACATTAATATTTTCTACAGTCAAGAAGATGAAGGTTATATTGCTGATATTCCTGATTTAAAATATTGTTCAGGATTTGGTTTAACTGAAGAAGAAGCACTGCAAGAAGTTCTCAAAGCTAAAACTGCTTGGTTAGACGCTGCTAAAATAGAAGGTAAACCCATTCCACCAAGCAAGATATAAACCTGTAATTTATCAGATAGCTTCATAACTTTTATGTTAGAGGAAGTGGTTACTTCATAATAAACAAAACATCAGCATAACTGTGATATTCATGATTATTAAAATTCCAACTTAATAACAAATTATCCTTATTAAAAGAGCGTGTATTCAGATATTCATTAATCTTCCTCTTTAACAAAGAAAAATCTCTTTTCAACTTCCAACTATCTTCTAAAAAATTACTATCCACAAGCACTAAAAATAACCTATTACTTGTATCAAATCTTTGAGAACCTTGATTTTCATACAACCAGCGCAAAAGTTCA
>JBJUHT010000151.1:0-28526 GCA_046070105.1 Dolichospermum sp. | reverse complement strand
AGAAAAATATTAAATGTACTAATTTTAAAGGGTGTTTGTCCATCACCCAAAGCATAAAATACCCTGACTAAAACATCACGCCCTAGATAGACAAACATTCCAATTCCATAAGCAATTAATAGAGAAGATACTAACTGAGTTGCTTCTTGTTTAAATGCTCCCCTTTGATAAACTATCTGGACAATTGGTTCAGATAAAGATATCATTAAAGCCCCTAAAGGTAGCATGGTGACAGCAGTTAATAAAAGTCCTTGACGAATACGTAATTTTAGTTCTGGCCAATTTTCTGGACCAGCAAGTTTAGCAAATGTTGGTAATAAGGGCAGTAAAATAATATTAGAAATAATTCCCAAAGGAGTTTGTACTAAAAGATTAGCATAGGTAAAACCTGCTGCTGCACCAGCAATAGGACTGGCAAAATAAAGGTCAGTGGCGACATTTATGGGCATCATTCCTGATGATATTGTCGCTGGAGTCATGATTTTAATTACTTCTTGAACACCGGGGGATCTAAAATCAAATCTTAGCCTTAATTTCCCTAATCCTAACCGCCATTGGACAATTAATTGCACTAACCATTGCAAAATTCCTCCCGCTAATGTCCCCCAAGCTAATACCATACCCCCAATGAAAGCATATTCGGGATTAATAATTTGTTTACCATATTCTAGGGCTAAAATACCAATACCGATAATAACAGTTATACTTGATAATAACGGACTTATTGATAATAACCAATATTGATTAGCTGCATTTAAGGTCCCAAAACCAATCCCAATTAAGCCCGCAAATAAGGCTAAAGGGGACATAATTTGGATTTGACGAATTGCGATCGCTCTTGTAGTCGCTTCTAAGCCATGACCAACTAAATCAATAATATATTCAGCGCAGAATATTTGAGCAATTGTCACTACTAGCAACAACCCACCTACAAAAGTTGTTACTGTTTCTACTATAGGTGCTGCTTCTTCTTGTTTATGTTTAGATAAAACACTGACAATGGCACTATGTAAAGGTCCATTTACACCGCCCAGTAAGATTAAAAGAAAACCAGGAATTATATAAGCATAACTATAAGCTGTAGCTGCTGCTCCTACACCGAAAGCCGCAGCGATTATTTGTTGTCTGATTAAACCAAATACTTTACTAATTAATGTTGCAGCCGCTACAATACCAGCAATTCCCGCGAAGGAACGGGCAGTTTTTTCTTGTTTTTGTTCAGTCATAATACTTATAAACCATTACTGAAAATATTTAACCGACATATCTTAACATCTATCGGGTAATTTCCTAAAAATAGCCTTCAAATCTATTGTCAATAAACATCAATTATCATCCTGTATAGAGAGAGTTATCTGAAATAGACAAATATTAAAATATTTGTTAATGTAATAAATTTTACAATAAACTACTTTTCAAACCACCTCTTAGATGTTGCTTCAATACACAAATTTCCTTGAGTTTGTGGGTATCTTCAACTAAATCGAAAGTGATTGGAGTATTGCAAGATTGACAAACCTTGTTATGATCATAGCAGAACGAAAGGCCGCACAATTAGCCGTGTTTACGGGCAATGGGTATAAATCCAGATGATGATTTATAATTAAATAAACGAACACTCCAGGAGGACACAGAGAAAAGATGCAACAGGTTATTTTATCTAGGAATTTACAGTTTAAACTTAATTGGGTGAGTTTTTTTGCTGATTTCCTGTTAGCTGGTATGGTTTTTGGTCCTGCTCTTGCACCTTTTCTCGCTGCTTCTGGTCTGTTTGTGCTTCCGGGTATTGCAAATATTATTTACTTTATGGGTAGTCATGTCTGTCCCCAGCCTACTATGGGTTTGGAGTTAGCACCACCTTTTATTATGGCAGTTTGTACGCGCTGTTATGGCACAGTGACAGGTTTATTAATAACTCGGATTTTGTATAGTTTAACTCATGGAAAAGGTGTTTTTTGGTTAAGTCAGTATGGTAGAAATGGCGCTGCTTGTGCTACGGTGTTTATGATGGCCTATCCTTTGGAATTAGCAGCCCAGATTTTCGGATTTTGGGATTTTAATAATTATATTGTGACTGCTTTCGGTTTGATTACTGGTTTAGCTTGGGGTTTATTTACTATGCCAATACTGCATTTCCGTCAGCTATTATCTAGAGTTTAATGGTCTAATAAATTGCAGAAATATCTATGTTTATCTACGTTAAATTACTAATAGCACAAAAGAATAAGGATTTTTAACCTGACTAGGCAGTTTTTGTCTGTGTAAACGCGATTTCCATCGCCGATTTTTGTATTAATTTAGACTTTAAAAATATCCTTTTAATTACATAATATTATCCAATCAATGCAGCTTAATTTTAACAATCTTAATCAAATTTGGTCTTATGTATTAACGGAAACACTTAAACGCTTAGGTTTGAAATGCGCTGTAATCTGTCCTGGCTCTCGTTCTACAGCTTTAACAGTGGCTTTTGCTCAACAAATACCGCATATTCAAGCTATGCCGATTTTAGATGAACGTTCGGCGGCTTTTTTTGCGTTGGGACGAGCAAAAGCGACAGGAAAACCTGTAGTATTAGTTTGTACTTCGGGAACTGCGGGGGCAAATTTTTATCCAGCGGTAATTGAAGCTAAGGAAAGTCGTGTTCCTTTATTGATATTAACCACTGATAGACCCGCAGAATTAAGAAATTGTCATTCTGGACAAACTATTGACCAAGTAAAATTATACAGTAATTATCCCAATTGGCAAGGGGAATTAGCTACACCCTCCCCAAATTTAGAAATGTTAGCTTATCTCAGACAAACGGTTATTTACGCTTGGGAACGTTGTCAATTTCCTAATTTTGGTCCAGTACATCTAAATATACCTTTTCGTGACCCGCTTGCTCCCATTTTCGATGGTACTAATGTTACTTTAGATGTGTCAGATTTCTTTTCAGCAGTGGCTTCCAGCCCAGTAGCAATTACTAATTATCAATTACCAGTAATCAAGTATCAAAAAGGAATTATTATCGCTGGAGTAGATCAAACACAGCTATCTGAACAATATTGTAGAGCGATCGCACGATTAAGTCAATCTCTCCAATGGCCTGTTTTAGCTGAAGGACTTTCTCCAGTGAGAAATTATGCAGACTTAAATCCCTATTTAATTTCTACCTATGATATCATCCTCAGAAATGAAAAACTTGCCGAAGAATTAACACCAGAAATGGTAATTCAAATTGGAGAAATGCCTACAAGTAAAGAATTAAGAAATTGGTTAATTAATACTAAATCTGAACGTTTGATCATTGATAATTGTGATCAAAATCTAGATTCTTTACATGGAAAAACCAGACATTTAAGAATATCAGTCACAGAAATTAGCAGCGAATTAGAAATTGACAAATTAGGAGAAAATGAATATTTACAAAAATGGTGTAAGATAGAGAAACAAGTCAGAAAAAATATTGATGATTATTTGCAAAATCTAGAGGAATTAATCGAAAGTAAAATAGCGTGGTTAATTTCCCAAATTCTGCCACCAGAAACACCTTTATTTATTGCTAATAGTATGCCAGTGCGAGATGTAGAATTTTTCTGGAAACCGAATAATTTAAGAATTAAACCTTATTTTAATCGCGGTGCAAATGGTATAGATGGTACACTTTCCACGGCTTTAGGAATTGCATATCAACAACAAAGTAGTGTTTTATTAACAGGAGATTTATCTTTATTACATGATACAAATGGGTTTTTAATTAGCGATAAATTTATAGGACATTTGACGATTATCTTAATTAATAATAATGGTGGGGGAATTTTTGAAATGCTACCCATTTCTAAATTTAATCCACCTTTTGAAGAGTTTTTTGCTACTCCCCAAAATATTGATTTTTCCCAATTATGCGCTACCTATAATGTGCAATATCAGTTAATTACTGCTTGGGAAGAATTAAAAGATCAATTAAAGGAATTACCAAAAACAGGAATTAGGGTTTTAGAAGTCAAAACAAATAGAAAAAGAGATGTGATCTGGAGAAGGGAAAATTTACAAATGTTTGCTAAAATCAGATCCCCGACTTCTTAGAAAATCCGAGTATCTAAGCTACATAGGGCTTGCTGATAGCGTAGCGTGGCGTTAGCCATATAAAGCTAAAACCATTTATTAACAAAGGGTTTCGCGGATTTTTACCACAAAAAAGTGCCAGGTTTTGGCTAATGGTGTCTCAAAATGAATTGCATTTTTCTTTGTCACATTTGCAAAATTGAGGATATCCAGACAGTTAAAACTGTTCCCTGTTCAGTGGTCAGTGGTCAGTGGTCAGTGGTCAGTGGTCAGTGGTCTGTTGTAAAAGAATATTTCTCTTCCCTGTTCCCAGTTAAGAGTTCCCAGTTAAGAGTTAAGAGTTCCCTGTTCCCTGTTCCCTTGTCATAACGACAATTTTTCACCCCAACCTACTTAGATTTCATGATTCTGTGCAGCTTTACATGAAATTGGTATAAACTGAAAAATCTTGTACAGCACAATCTGTTAACTAAAATCGAGTTATTATGTCTAAGGTTCTTGTCTCTGATCCAATTGATCAAGTTGGGATTGATATTCTTTCTCAAGTGGCTACAGTTGATATCAAAACTACGTTGAAACCCGATGAACTGAAAGCTATCATTGGTGAGTATGATGCGCTGATGATTCGTTCTGGAACTCGCGTCACTCAAGATATTATAGAGGCTGGAGTCAAATTAAAAATTATTGGCCGCGCTGGTGTGGGAGTGGATAATGTTGATGTCCCCGCAGCTACTCGCAAAGGTATTGTCGTTGTCAATTCTCCAGAGGGTAATACCATTGCGGCCGCAGAACACGCTTTAGCTATGATGTTATCCCTATCTCGTCATATTCCTGATGCTAATGCCTCAGTGAAACGTGGTGAATGGGACCGCAAAAGTTATGTTGGTTCAGAAGTATACAAAAAAACTCTCGGTGTTGTCGGCTTAGGTAAAATAGGTTCTCATGTTGCTTCCGTAGCTAAAGCCATGGGAATGAAACTTTTAGCCTATGATCCATTTATCTCTACAGAAAGAGCCGAACAACTTGGTTGTCAACTAGTGGAGTTAAATTTGCTCTTCCAGCAAGCTGATTATATCACCTTGCACATTCCTAAAACCTCAGAAACCGCTAATTTAATCAACGCCAAAACTTTGGCTTTAATGAAACCCACCACCAGAATTATTAATTGCGCCCGTGGTGGTATTATAGACGAAGCAGCTTTGGCTGTGGCTATTAAAGAGGGTACAATTGCTGGCGCTGCTTTAGATGTGTTTGATTCTGAACCCTTGGGTGAATCTGATTTGCTAGGTTTGGGTAAAAATGTCATTCTTACTCCTCACCTCGGTGCTTCTACGGCTGAAGCCCAGGTCAACGTGGCTATAGACGTGGCTGAACAAATTCGGGATGTGTTATTAGGACTACCAGCCCGTTCCGCTGTGAATATTCCCGGACTCGGTCCTGATGTCCTCGAAGAGTTTAAACCCTATATGCAATTAGCGGAAACTTTGGGAAATTTAGTTGGTCAACTCACAGGTGGCAGAGTAGAGACACTTAATGTCTCCCTACAAGGAGACTTGGCAACTAATAAAAGTCAGCCTCTCATTATAGCCGCTCTCAAAGGACTACTTTACCAAGCCCTCCGCGAACGGGTAAATTATGTTAACGCTAACATAGAAGCAAAAGAAAGAGGTATTCGCGTAATTGAAACTAGGGATGCTTCAGCACGTGACTATGCTGGGTCATTGCACCTACAAGCTACAGGTACTTTAGGTACACATTCTGTAACTGGTGCTTTATTGGGTGATAAGGAAATTCACTTAACTGACATTGACGGATTTCCGATTAATGTCCCCCCCAGTAAATATATGTTGTTTACTCTCCACCGTGATGTACCAGGTATCATTGGTAAACTCGGTTCTCTTCTGGGCAGTTTTAATGTCAATATTGCTAGTATGCAGGTCGGTAGAAAAATCGTTCGTGGTGATGCTGTGATGGCTTTGAGCATTGATGATCCTCTACCGGAAGGCATTTTAGAAGAAATTAAGAAAGTATCGGGCATTAGGGACGCTTATACAGTGACACTTTAATTCTAGACTGTGATTTTTTTGATTTATGAGATGAGGATGATTAACTAATTTGATAATTAGAATATCATTTTAATTATCTAACAATAAGATCCCGACTTCTTTCCAGGGGTCGGGAATTTAAAACTTTCCATATTCAAAAATAAAATGAGCAATTTAACCGCAGATAAACCCAGCTATGAATCTACTTGAGTGGACTAGAAAATGCTATATTCTGATGGTTTGGTTTGTTTTTGCACCATTACCTATTACTAAGTAAGTGAACGGAAAAAACCGACATAAGTAACGAAAAGTAACCAAAATCCCTTCCCTGTTCCCAGTTAAGAGTTCCCTGTTAAGAGTTCCCAGTTAAGAGTTCCCTGTTCCCAGTTAAGAGTTCCCAGTTAAGAGTTCCCTGTTCCCAGTTAAGAGTTCCCAGTTAAGAGTTCCCAGTTAAGAGTTCCCTGTTCCCTTATCATAACGACAATTTTTAACGCCAACCTACTTAATCTCAAATTCTATGGCAAATACTTGGTGGGAAATCAATATTATATCTAACCCAGATTTAGAAGATACTATATATTGGCGATTAGAAAACTTTGGCACTCGTGGTACAGCAGTGGAAATTAAAGACCATAACTTATTGGTTAAGGCTTATTTGCCCAGTTTTCAAGCAGAATTACCAGATTTGCAACAATTATCATCATCCTTGGGTGAAGATGCTATATCCGTAGGATTCCCCCCTCCTGTGCTAAATTGGCACTTAATTGATGAAGAAGACTGGTCCAGTAGTTGGAAACAACATTGGCAACCTGAGGAAATAGGCGATCGCTTCTTGATTAATCCCGCTTGGCTACCTTTACCCACTACTACAGACCGCTTAATCATACTCCTTGATCCTGGTGTAGCCTTTGGTACGGGTAATCACGCTACGACTCAATTATGTTTAGAATCCCTAGAAATGCACTTTTCTAACATAGCAGAGAACCAAAAACCCTCGACCATTGCCGATATTGGTTGTGGTTCAGGTATTCTAGGTGTTGGGGCAATATTATTAGGTGCTACTAAGGTCTATGCCGTTGATAATGATCCCTTAGCAGTAAAATCTACTTTTAGTAATTGCACTCTAAATCATATCCCTCCAGATTGTTTAATTCCCCTAGAAGGTAGTGTAAACACGGTCAGGACAACAATTGATCAACCAGTAGATGGTATTGTTTGCAACATTTTAGCCGATGTGATTATTCAATTACTCCCAGAAATGACCGCAATTACTAAATCTAGCACTTGGGGTATATTTAGTGGTATTTTAACAGGACAATCAAAAGCTGTTGCTAATACTTTAGAACAAAATGGTTGGATTGTGACTAATATTCATGAGAAAAAAGAATGGTGTTGTTTAAATGCCCGTCGTTCTTAATTTTTTGCAGGTACAAGTAATGAATAACCCACTACAAACATATAATCCTAATGATATTGCTCAAGAAAATGGTAACTTTCTCGGTTTACCATTTAACTATGAATCAGCTAAATTAATCATTTTTTCTGTTCCCTGGGAAGTCACTGTTTCCTATCATCAAGGTACAGCACAAGGACCACAAAGAATTGCCGACGCTTCCTTACAAATAGACTTATTTGATTTTGATCATCCCCAAGGTTGGCAACAAGGTATCTTTCTGGAAAGACATACCGCAGAAATGTTAGAAAAAAATGAATACTATCGTGGCCAAGCAGCAACAATTATCAAAAGTTTAGCACAAGGTTTGAAAATATCTGATTCTCAAAATTTAAAAGATACTCTTGTTACTGTTAATCATGGTTGTCAACAAATTAATGAATGGTTATTTAAAGAATGTCAAAAAGCTTTAAATGTAGGTAAAAAAGTCGCTGTTATTGGTGGTGATCATAGCGTTCCTTTAGGGTATTTTCAAGCCTTAGCTACTCAATATGATGACTGGGGAATTTTACATATTGATGCCCATGCAGATTTAAGAAATGCCTATGAAGGTTTTGAATTTTCCCATGCTTCCATTATGTTTAATGCCATGAAAATACCGCAAATTTCCAAGTTAGTCCAAGTGGGTTTACGGGATATTTGTGATGATGAAGTAGAGATGATTAATCAATCAAATCAGCGCATTATTGCCTACTATGATCCAGTAATCAAACAACAATTATACTCTGGTAAAAATTGGCTAGATTTATGTCGAGAAATTATCAGTCATTTACCAGAAAAGGTTTATATTAGTTTTGATGTTGATGGTTTAGATCCTAAACTTTGCCCCCATACGGGTACTCCCGTTCCCGGAGGACTGGAATTAGAACAAGTTTATTGTCTATTCCGAGAAGTAGTGAATACTGGTAGGGAAATTATTGGTTTTGATGTTTGCGAAGTTGGTAATGCTGAATGGGATGGTAATGTTGGTGCGCGAATAGTCTATAAATTAGCAAATTTTTTAGATCTATCATATTAAGAATTAACAATATTTGCCATTTTGGCACTTGTGGACGGTCATTCCGTCCTTTATTTTTGGCCATGGAAATGGTTAATTATCAGATTTTAGGATATTTGTACACATACCATAGGAAGATGCTAAAAATGGATTAAACGGGTTAAATTAATTCGGGATGTTGTTATGCACTGGATTTAAGTCAAGGTTTGGTTCTCAACCAGACCTTTTTTATTGCTCATTTTTTCTTGGGTTGGTGATTTCAGAGAAAACTATTTGACAATTTGTGGTAATTTATGTATTACTGATTCCCGATAATCTTGATTATGTCTAATCTTTTTGATCAGATGTCTATTGATTATAGCGTTTCCTAATCCAAGTCCGGTACAGATATTAATAATAAAAATCTTGTGGTGCGGGCATCTTGCCCGCACAAGGTGTACCTCACTCTCTTGGTGAACTTGCTTTATTAATAATAAAAATCTTGTAAAAATCTTGTGGTGCGGGCATCTTGCCCGCCAAAAGTGTACCTCACTCTCTTGGTGAACTTGCTTTATTAGTAATAAAAATCTTGTAAAAATCTTGTGGTGCGGGCATCTTGCCCGCCAAAAGTGTACCCCACCCGGATGAAATTCGCTGTATGTGCGGTTATCTGCGTCTCACTCTGAATTTTCCTATCTCAATTGAATCTACAATTATGCAAATTATCCAGAGTCTTCATACTGCTATTCTTATCACTGATTTAGAGCGTTCTGAGTATTTTTATACTCATATATTAGGACTTGAAAAAGTAGAACGTCCTTTAAAATATACTGGTATCTGGTATCAAATTGGTAACTATCAACTGCATCTGATTGTTGCGCCTACTGTACCCACCGAGAAGCAACAAGAAAAATGGGGACAAAATCCTCATATCGCTTTTGCTGTCATGGATTTAGAAATAATTAAAAGCGAATTAACAGCCCAAAATTATCCGTTTCAAGCTAGTGCTTCTGGCCGACCAGCGATTTTTATTCAAGATCCCGATCAAAATATCATTGAACTTAGTCAGGCATTTGCTGATAAAATCTAAACGGCAGTAATATTAAGTATCGCCAAAACTCAGTCGTCGTGGGGTGCGGAAGTAAATATGCAGTATCAGACCACTATTGAACCAACATCTGTACAAAAGCAGTTCCCTCTGACTACTGTAGGAGCGCTGGTTGTTAATTCTCTCGGACAGGTCTTAATTGTTAAATCTACGAAGTGGAGAGGTGCTTGGGGTGTACCAGGGGGAAAAGTAGATTGGGGTGAAACTCTAGAATCTGCACTTCTGAGAGAGTTTCAGGAAGAAGTCGGGTTAGACTTAACTAATGTGCGTTTTGCGTTTCTACAAGAAGCAGTGCTGGATTCACAATTTGTGCGACCTGCCCATTTTATTATGATCAACTATTACGCATTTTCACGGAGAAATACGATTACACCTAATCAAGAAATTGAAGAATGGGCTTGGGTGACTCCCGCACAAGCAAAGGAATATCCTCTCAATAGTTATACTCAAGTATTAATTGAGGATTTTGTAGAAAATAACATTGGTAATTTATATAGGAATTAGGTCTAACAATAATGCTGAAAAAAGCACTGGTTACTGGATCATCATCGGGAATTGGTAAGGCTATCGCTCTCGATTTAGCTGCTAAAGGATTTGATGTAGCATTTCATTGTCATAAAAGTGTGCAAGCCTGTAATCAAGCCCGTCAGGAGGCCGCTGAATACGGTGTAAAAACAGTTGCTTTACAAGCGGATCTAAGAAATCCTGAACAAGCGGAGTTTTTAGTCAAAAGTGCTGCTGAGGAATTGGGAGGTCTATCTGTTGTTGTCAATAATGTGGGTAACTATTTAGACAGACCAACCAGAGAATTATCAGTAGAAGAATGGCATGAAATTATTCACTCTAATCTCCATGCTACATTTTATGTCACTAAAGCTGCACTACCTTACTTGAAAGCTGCTAACGGGGGACGTATCGTCAATATTGGTTGTGCTGGTGCCCAAAATCTCCTCGCGCGTTATACTAACACACCTTACTTAATTGCTAAAACTGGCATTATCATCTACTCAAGGTCTTTGGCAAAGGAAGTAATTACAGATAACATTACTGTTAATGTTGTATCTCCAGGAATAGCAGAAAATTCCTTTGATTTGCAGGAATCTCTACCTGAACTACCTACTAAGCGACCTGCAACTTTACAAGAATTAGCTCATGCAGCGTGGTTTTTTATTAGCCCAGAATCTGAGTATATCACAGGGCAGGTATTAGACGTTTCTGGAGGATGGAGGTTGTAATTTCTCTGGTGATCATTTGCTGATTTTTGCTCAATTATTTATCAAAAAAAGGATGGGAAATATGTTGAAAATTGAAGACATTTATGAAATATATGAAAAATATCATGATGCTTTGCAAGTAAAAGTAGAAGAATTTACAATTGGTGACAAAAAATTTAATTTTAATTCCGAACCAGCAATTTTAGGAGTGGTTAATCTTTCTCGTGATTCTTGGTACAGAGAAAGCGTATGTTTAAGTTCAGAACAAGCTATTCGCAAGGGATTAGTATTAAAGGCTCAAGGTGCTGATATTATAGATATTGGCGCTGAATCTACTTTAGAAAAAGCAGAAAGAGTTGAGGATATTCGACAAAATTCCCAAATTTTACCAGTGCTAAAATCTCTGAGTCAACAAGGGGTTTTAACTTCCATTGAAACTTATTATCCTCAAGTGGTTAGAGAATGTCTACAAGCTGGCGCTAATGTGATTAATCTAACGGGTGCTTTTGATAGTGAGAAAATTTATCAAGCTGTATCTGAATTTGACGCTGGGGTGATTATCTGTTATGTTCAAGGTAAAAATGTCAGAGAAGTTGGTGATTTTGATTTTGGTGATGATCCAACAAAATTAATGTATGAATATTTTGCTAATGAAATAGAAATCGCAGCTAAATATGGGGTGAGAAAAATATTTGTTGATGCTGGTTTGGGGTTTTATTATAAAAATCTCCAGGATAGTTCTTTGAGAATTAGTTATCAAATGAAAACTTTTTTGACTACTTTTAGACTGAGAAAATTAGGTTTTCCTGTCTGTCATGCTCTCCCTCACGCTTTTGAATATTTTGGGGAAGAAGTAAGAAGTGCAGAATCATTTTTTGCGGTTTTAGCAGCATTAGGAAAAACAGATTTATTCAGAACTCATGAAGTTCCTAAAGTTAAAGCAGTGTTAGATACACTGCATTCATTTTAAGTATCTAAGTATTGGGGAATTTGGGATATAGAAATAATATTTGATTTTTGATAGCTTGCGTGGCGTAGCCATACAAGAGTTAGTAGGCATCAATTCTGTCTTCCCTGTTAAGAGTTCCCTGTTAAGAGTTCCCTGTTAAGAGTTCCCTGTTCCCTGACCACACAAGTAAATTCACAGAATCAAACCGGATTCGTATATAATTGGGATATAATGACTTCAAGACCGGAATCTGAATCTTTTTTAGAAACTTGGATAATTGGTAAGGAATTCAGGTTTGAAGCTGCTCACCAATTACCAAATCATGATGGTAAATGTGCTAGATTACATGGTCATTCTTGGCGCGGTGTTGTCTATGTTACGGGGAATAAACTGATAAATTCAGGTGTTAAACAGGGGATGATTATGGATTATGGTGATATATCAAAATACATAAAACCCCTCTTGGAAAATTATCTGGATCATTACCATTTAAATGAATCCACGGGTTTAGCTAATCCTACCAGTGAAGCGATCGCTAAATGGATTTATGAACAGCTTGAACCCCAAATTCCCGGACTTGTCGCAGTTAGAATTGATGAAACTTGTACCAGTCAATGTATTTACTCCAAGGGAAAAGTTAATTTTTTGGGCTTTTAAATTAACATGAATAAAAACATGAATAAAATTGTTGCTGTGGTTGGTGGTAGTCCATCTGGTATGTCTTGCGCTCTCTGGTTAAAACATCTCGGTTTTGTTCCCATTCTCATTGAAAAGAATGAAAAATTAGGAGGACTACAAACGTTAAGCCATTTTCAAAATGTCTGGTACTTGGGAATACCGGGAAAAACTGGAATGTGCAGATCAATTTCACCGTCATGTTGAAGCAGAAATGCTTTCTACAGTTTTGGATTCTTCAATAAAGGAGATCACCAAGGTAGGAGATGATTTCAGAATTGTTACTGACAAAACTGAAATTACAGCACGATATATGGTTATTGCCACAGGTCAGCGAGTTACAGGATTTGAAGCTATAGAATCAGTTCCCGGAAGTTATCTCCTTTCTTCCCAGCGTGTTTGCTTTAACCCTGGTGCCACTCCCTTATTGGGATCTAAGGTATCAGGAGGGGTAGTTGCTGTAGTCGGAGGTGGTGATAATGGATTAGTAACAGCCAGAATTTTAGGTAACACATCCCAACATATTCACCTGTTTATTCGCTCTGAAATCCGAGCATTTGAGGTGAACAAAAGAGCCATTTTTGAACTTGGAGCCGGTCGAGTCACTGTACATCAACCCGCAAAAATTCAGAGATTTGAGATGCGCGAAGAGAAGATTTATATGCTTTTCCAAGATGAAAACAACCAAGAAAAAGCGTTACTTTTTGACTATCTCTGTTTTCGTTTGGGTTTTACACCGAATGTTGAGGAGTTAGTGCGACTTTTTGAGAAAGGAGGAGTGGGTTCTGTGAAACTGACCGAAAAAGGATATATTGCCACTGATCAATTTCTCAGAACATCAATCCCGAATATTTACGCGGTTGGAGATGTGACAAATCCTAGAGATGCCTGTGTAGCAACTGCGGTTGCTCATGGTACAATTGCAGCACGCAGTATAGAAGAAGATTTAAGACTTAGTTGTTATGAGAAAAGCTTATAAATTGATAGATAAACTCACATCAGAATGGTCTAATTTTTCCAGAAGTTGTGAAATAGTTTCTCTAGAAACTGGTTCTATCCAATCTGGTGCAATTTCCGCTAATGGAACTAAAACAAAGGCTCTCTGGGTCATGCGAGGATGGGGAATTTGTAAGTCTGGTGCTTCTAAAATCAAGTCATCAAATAGTAATACATCTAAATCTAGGGTTCTAGGTCCCCAATGTTCTTGACGAACTCGACCAAATTCTTGTTCAATATTGAGCAGAGTTTCTAGTAATTTCTGGGGACCGAGTTGCACTTCTAAAATAGCTGCACCGTTTAAATAATCTGGTTGTGATGGTCCGCCTACGGGAGCGGTTCTGTACCAACTAGATTTGGCTTTTATGGTAATACCCGGAGTTTTTTCCAAGCTGTTAATTGCACCTTCTAAAATAGCTAAAGATTCTCCTATATTACTACCAAGAGCGATCGCACTTAATGAAGGTTTTATCGTTGTTCTCAGGTCAGATTTATCAATCATAAATTTGTAGGTGTCAGGAAATTATTAATATAATATCAGATAATATCAGATATTTTCACAAAATTGCTTGATCTAAAAAGCTGAATTTAGAGTATCATATAACTAATAACTACTAATTTAACTAACCAGGTTCATCAGCACCAAGGAATTTACTATTATGTCTACAATCTCCAACGGCTTTGAAAAAGTATATGTCCATCCTAGTCAATTTCCCAACAAGATTTATCAAGATTATTTAGATTGCTTTTCTGTAGGTAAAATCAATCATAAATTTCATTATGACACTGTTAAACAAAGTCAGAAATGGTTAAAAATTCATGAATATTATTCTCCAGCTAGAACCAATGATGATTGTATTAATGCCTATGGATTATGTTTTCAAAAAACTGCGGAATTTCTGGACATTAATACCAATATACAAGTAATTGGATTAGGTTGTGGCGGTGGTGCAAAAGATCATCTTTTAGTATCTTATCTGTTTAATACACAAAGAAAAATCATTTATTATCCTATTGATGTTAGTTTATCCCTGGCTTTAATTTCTGGTCAAAAAATTAGGGAATCTTATCCTCAAGTCTCTATACAGCCAATTGTTTGTGATTTACCTTGTGCTGATGATTTAATACTCCATCTTCATGATCAAGGAAAAGGACACAGAAAGATCATCACATTTTTTGGCATGATTCATAATTTTACTCCTGATGAAATTTTGCCTATTTTAAGTAATTTTCTGCAACCAGGAGATATTTTGCTCATGAGTGCAAACTTAGCACCGGCAGACAATTATCTAACAGGAATTAACAAGATTTTGCCACAGTATGATAATGAACTAACCAAAGATTGGTTAATGACAGTGTTAGTTGACGCAGGGATAAATCCAGATCACGGGACTATTAAATTCTCCCTAAAAGATGATCCAAACCATCAAGAATTAACAAGAATTAATGCTCAGTTTGAAGTAGAAAATAATATAGATTTGAAATTAGATGATCAAATCATGCACTGGAAAAATGGTGATCAAATTCAATTATTTTTCTCCTATCGTTATACAACTGCTAAACTGCAAAACATTCTCAAACAATATGATATTATCATCCTAGATTATTGGGAAGGTGCAAATCAAGAAGAGGGAGTTTATTTTTGTCAAAAGATATAAAACAAAAACATCCCTGGGAAATTGCAAAACCCCTCTCCTACAAGTTTTTCTATAATTTCCTTGTAGGTAGGTTTTGCAAAAATAAGCCAAGGATATGAGGATAAGCTATTGTATATTAATTTGTATAAGTCTGGCGGGCAAGATGCCCACCCCACAATATCTAACAGTGACACTCTGCGCTATTGTATATTAATTTGTATAACTCTGGCGGGCTAGAAGCCCACCCCACAATATCTAACAGTCTAACAGTGACAAAAATTCATACTTTCCTTCAGCAAGTCCAAAAGATAGACATTTGCTTCATAAATTTGATTTGCTTCTAGTCAATTCAATGCGAATATTACCATCAAAATCAGGAATTGGTGCAGCAGGTTTAATGAGAGTAACTTGTACTTGGGTAGTCAGACTACTTTCTTCAAGAATAGCATTAGCGATCGCACCTGCCAATCTTTCCAATAAATCAAATTTAGATGTTTTCAGCAAGTTTTGGACTAAACTAATAACACTACGATAATCTACTGTATCTTTAATAGCATCAGTTTGTGCAGCTTGAGTCAAATCTACCCATAACTTCAAATCTACCTCAAACCATTGTCCTAATACCTTTTCTGCCGGTAAATACCCAACATAGCCATAACCGCGAATACCTGTCAAATGAATACAGTCCATAAAACCCTGATTATAAATCATCAATTCACTATTTTAGATTTTAAATTGAATAACCCAAACAAAATCTAAAATTAGATTAAATTAAATTAAGATCAACTTTAATATTTAATTTAATATTTAATTTAATATTTAATATTTAATATTTAATATTTACAGCACTTTCTGGTGTTATGAGGTACACCACGGGCGGGCAAGATGCCCACCCCACAAGAGTTTTATTATTAAAATTTGTACCTCATAGCAATGGAATCTGCTGTAATTTAATTTTAATTGTCAAGTTGCACTTAGTAATGTAAGTTGCTAGTTAGGTACAGTGTCAGAATCAGGTATTTTATCACCAATTACCCATTACCCATTACCCATTACCCATTACCAATTACCCATTACCCATTACCAATTACCCATTACCAATTACCCATTACCAATTACCCATTACCAATTACCAATTACCCATTACCAATTACCCATTACCAATTACCCATTACCCATTACCAATTACCCATTACCCATTACCCATTACCCATTACCCATTACCAATTACCCATTACCCATTACCCATTACCCATTACCAATCTTATGTCTACTAAAATAGTTGAAATTCTTTCATCAGAAGAACTGCGTCGGACATTAACTCGTATGGCTTCTCAAATTGTGGAAAGAACGCGAGATTTATCTCAATTATTACTTCTGGGTATTCGCACCAGAGGAGTTCCTTTAGCTTATTCATTAGCACGACAAATAGAAATTCTAGAAAATATTAGTGTGGCTGTAGGTGCTTTAGATATTACATTTTATCGTGATGATCTTCATAAAATTGGCTTGAGAACTCCAGAAAAAACGGATATTCCTTTTGATTTAACTGGTAAAACTGTGGTACTTGTAGATGATGTCATTTTTAAAGGGAGAACTATTCGTGCTGCTTTAAATGCAGTCAATGAATATGGTAGACCAGAAGTGATTCGTTTAGCTACATTAGTAGATAGAGGTCATCGAGAATTACCAATTCACCCAGATTTCGTGGGGAAAAAATTACCGACAGCAAAAGAAGAAATTGTCAAAGTTTATTTACAAGATATTGATGGACGAGATGCTGTAGAATTAATCAGTAATTAAAGGTGATTTTTTAGAGAATGAAATCAATGCTGATTTCATGTTGTCTATATTTCAAATATTAACACAATTAAACTCCATAAGTTTGAATGTAAATTAAGTTAATAAATTACGATATCGTAGTAATTATTTCCTTGACTAAAACATAGGGTTCAATAATCAGAGCATTAAATCGTTTGTGACGTTGGAAATTCCATTGTCCCACTTGATCTACTGTAGGTTTAGTTAATAATTGTTCATCTATCCAATGTTGTACTGAAAGAATATTATCACTAGCGATCGCTTCTCCCACATCTAATAAGTCTAAATTTTCTGCTACCATAATCACTGCATCTTTTTGAACATGGGGAATTAACCATTCCCATTCTGCTTCATCAAGATTTTGCTGCAATTTTTCTCGTAATTCCGACATAATTTCCTACTTTTTTAATTACTCATCCTATTTTACAATAAAAAAACCCATTTTATCTAAACTTGCAGAAAATCATAAAATTCATTAATTTATTTGTTCTTATCCGTATCCCTCCCTAGCTGTGTTTATTCGCGGTTAATTTTTCTTAAAATCCCATTCTATTGAGAATTACAATAATTTTATTAACTACTAGAGAATGTAGTTTTAATTAAATATTTAGCGGGTAGTGAATTAATAAACTGACTTTTAGACTTAGGTTCGTTTTTATAATCTTTGAGAAACCAGGAGATAAATAACTGTTTTTTTGCTCTAGTTAAAGCCACATAAAATAACCGCTTTTCCTCCTCTAATTTATTATCCCGTAAACTGAAATAACTGGGAAATTCTTGCTCACACATACCCGCAATAAAAATATGATCAAATTCTAAACCTTTGGATTGATGAATTGTGATAATTAAAACTTGATTATTTTCTTGAGAAATTTGATCTAAATTTTTCGCTAAAGCTGTATATTCGAGAATATTTCTTAACGCTGTATCAGGATGTAATTCTAAATTATCCTGTTCTTTGAACATCTTAACTAATCTTTTCAGATTTTCTAACCTGTGTGGTTGATGATTTTCATAAAAATCATATAAACCAGACTCGATTAAAATATTACCTAATAAATCTGCTGGACGTAATTTTTGGCTGGAATTTTTCCAACTGTGAATATCATTAGCTAAAGCTTCAAATTCCTCTCCATAACGATAAACTAAAGCTTGACGATAATCAGCACCATGTTTAATTAAAGGTATGAGAATTGTTAATAATTCCACAGTTGTACGAGTATCATCAATAGCGCGATGACTTGGTAATTGATTCAGGTTTAATTGAGTTGCTAATTTTTCTAAACTATAATTATCTGCTTTGATAAACCGCTTTGCTAAATCCCAGGTATCTCCCCATATAAATTGAGGAGTTGATAAACCTAATTTTTGAGCATCAGCTATAATCATTTTAATATCAAAACCGAGATTATGTCCCAATAAAAAAGCATCACTAATAAATGCTAAAAACTCTATAAATACATCAAGAGCATTTCTCCCGTTGGTGGCTAAAAATTCATCACTATAACCATGTATTTGTTCTGAATCTCCTACGGGTATAGTATTTTTAATATAAGCATGAAATTCAGATTTTATCTGACCATTAATCAATTTAATAGCAGCAATTTCAATTACTTGATCTTTACCGGTTATCAAACCCGTAGTTTCCACATCAAAAACAACAATTGTTCCTGAATTATAAGCAGTAATTAAATTACTAAAAGGATCACCATCAATAAAAGTTTGTGTTGAGACCATATCAGTTAATTTAAAACCACAAACTTCACCTTCTTTGATGACATTATTAATAGTAACATTACCAATTCCCCGACTAGGACGTAATAACATTCTTAACAGTGAAGTTGCATCAAAAGGATTAATAATAAAACGTAAATAAGCCAGAGTATCTTTAATTTCTTGAAGAGAAAAAAAATCATGTTGTTCAACTGTGATACAGGGAACATTGAATTTTTCTAAAGTTTTGCTAATTATACCAATACGTTTATGATTTCTCGTTAAAACAGCAACTCTATTATATAAAAAATCGGGATTATTTTTAGCTAAATTTTGAATTTGTTTAGCAATCCATTCTCCTTCATTATATTCATTTTTAGCTGCATAAATTGGAATTAGTTCACCATTTTGACAATGAGGTGCAGGAGTTATTTTTGTATGTCTTGTTGCAAAGGAATCAGCAAAACCAGAAGCGGTATTAAGTAAAGTTTTTGTAGCGCGATAATTCCAAGTTAGAGAATATTCTTGAGGTTGAAACTGTTGTTTAAATTGACTGACAACTTTTTCAGGTTCAGAACCTCTCCATTCATAAATAGTTTGATCTAAATCTCCAATTATGGCAATATTACCAGTTCTAGCAGCTAAAGTTCTGACAAGTTCATATTCTGATAAATGAGTATCTTGAACTTCATCTACTTGAATAAAATCAAACCGATTTTCCCATCTTCGTTTAATTTCTGGATAATAGGAAAACAAAGAACGAATATAAAAGATTAAATCAGCAAAGTCTAAAGCATGACGTTCTTGTAATAAATTTTGGTATTTATTAGCTAATTTTGCATGATCTATTCCTAATGGTGCAAATAATTTTTCTAGAGGGTAATTAGGAGATAGTTGTAAATGACTCGCTTTAGTTTTACAATCTGCTATTTGTGATAATTTATTTTGAGCTTTTTTATCGTCACGTAGTTGAAAAATACCTTTAACTATTCCTAAGCAGTCAGTATCATCATAAACTACAAAATCTGCCGGTAAACCAATATTTCTCGCTTCTGTTCTCAGAATAGAAGTACATAAACTATGAAAAGTTTTAATTGTAATATAGCGAAATTGTTGAGGACACATTTTTGTTAACCGTTCTTTCATTTCCTTTGCTGCGCGGTTAGTGAAAGTGAGACAGAGGATTTTTTCGGGAGCAATACCTTGTTTAATTGCGTTGATAACTCTTGATGATAAAACGCGGGTTTTACCAGTTCCTACGGGAGCTAATATTAATAATGCTCCTTGGATATGGTTAATGATCTTTAGTTGTTCTGGATTGGGTTGGTTTTGTGATATCATAAATAATCGTGATTACAGTGAATATTGTTTATCTTTAGTGACTGATTTTTGTTTGGGGTTGTAATATTGTCTAACTCTTGCAGGTTCAATTTCTTTGAATATTTCGGCAACTTTTCCTAATTCTGCTAATTTCAAAGCATCCTTGATTAAATAATCATTTTTCTCTTCATTGGAAAGTGGAATATTATCTAGTAAATCGTAATTGTACATTCCCAAAATCAAGATGTAGTTTTTCTTGAGTCGAGTAAATGGAGGAGGATCACTTTTTAAAGCCTTGACAATATTTTGAAGATGTTGCGGTTGTACATAAGGTTTATAAAGATGTCCTAAATATAACCAAGTCTCCGTTGCTTTTAGTTTTTCAATATCAGATTTAGCTGCTGTTGAATAGTTAAATATTAATTCCCAATCTGGTAGTTGAAGTATTGGTAAGAAACGCAATGATTCAAGTAAAATAGCGCGGACATATTCACTAGGTTCTTCAGTTGCTATATTGCCATTTTGATAAAATGTCCATAGTTGTTTAATAGCATATGTATGTCCTTGATAAGCTAAAGCAATTATTACATCTAGTAAGTTACGAATTACGAATAAATCACAAATGACAAAAATGAGTTCTTCGCAAACTTGATCAAATCCTAGAATTAGCAATTTATTTACAGATGTTCTAATTCTAGTTTCTGATTCTCTCTTGTTTATATTTAATTCTCGCTTTTCTTGTTCACTGATAGAATGACCTTTATCTTTGATAATTGCTATAATTTCTTGTAGCTTTTTTAAACTTTCCTTAAATAGAGTAACAACTTGAGACTTAATCTTATTTTTCTGATAAATCCAAGTGCGATTCAATTCTTGAAATTGACTATTCCATTGAGAAATAATGATAAAGTTATCATTTGTAGGAAAAGGTGGAAATTCTAATTGTTCTTTACTGTTTAATTTCTCATAATTTAATTTTTGATATATCCTCCGACTCAAATTGATTTCTGTGACATAAATTCCCAGGGAATATAAACAATGTTGATATAATTTTATGAATTTCCACCATGATTGATCATCATGAATACTATTTGCTAACTCAAATTCAGTGCGATAATCATGATTCATTCTCCATAAATAAACAAGCATAAAATTAAATTCTTCATTCAGTTTTTTTAAATAATCATCTAATTCTGTACTTGGTAAAAAATCAGATATCTTTTTATAATATTCTGTTTTGTCTTTATTAAGCTTTAGTCCTAGTGTTCTGAGTTTATCTATTAATTCTATTTCAAATTTTTCAATATCATTACCATGTGGAGCAACTGCAATAATATCATCAACATAACGGTGAAAATAAAGTTTATGTTTCCATTTAGGTTCACTAGCAAAATAATCATCTACAGCTTTTAGATACAAATTAGCATAAAAGCCTGATGTTAAAGTTCCTTGTTTAAGTCCTATACCATCCTCATGTCCATTATTCAAATTTTGTTTGAGAAGTTTATTCAATAACCACTTAATCCGTTTACTGCTAATTTGTAATTCTCTTTCTGTAATATCAAGTAACTGTTCTTGAATAACTGTGACATAATATGATTGTATGTCAGTTCTTAAAACAGCACCTTTGGGACAACTTTTAGCACTTTCTTCTGATGCTTTTAAAAACTTAGTATATCTAGGAAAGTAATTTTCATATAAATCTTCTGTCTGTTCTAATTTTAGTTGATAGGAATAAAAATCAAAGTCTTTATTCTTTCCAATAGTTTGTAAAATAGCAATTGCTAATATTTCTTCTTCTAAACGAGTTAATTGTTTTGGACGACCTTTTGATCTACCTTTGACAAATTGATAGTCAATATCTTGACCAGAAGGTAGAAAATTATCTGAATATAACCTATCAACTAAGTTATCAATCAAAATTTGTAAATTTTCATCCAGATTATTTTCAAATAACCGTATTTCCACCTCATCATAAAAAGATTCATTAAAGACATTATTTCTAGCTTTAACCCAAGCTAGTTCTATATTTTCCAAACTAATTAATTTATTCCATTCATTGTCTTCCTCCAGTTCATTATTTTTAACAGTTTGACAAACAGCTTGAAATTGATCAGCATAATTTATTTGATTTTGTTCATACCAATAACTACTAACAGGATTTTCAAAATCTACTGCTTGTCTACCTTCCATTACATAAGAAATTCTATGTTTACCAAGAAATTTATCAAAAGCTGTACATATAGCATTGATACCTTCATTAATATCGCTAACTTGAATTATTTGTTTGAGAGATTTTTCTAGGTTTTTTGTTCCTATAGTTGTTAAATGTAATTTTTCAATGGGTACTTCTTTCAATAAACGTTTATAAGAAAGTGCTTCATCTTGCCAAAATTCTTTTTCTATATCTGTATCAATTTCTGGTGCTAATCCTAACGCTTTTAGTTTTTTATTTCGTTCTTTTTGTACAATATCATCTTGACTAATAGATGAAGCTATATCAAGCTGCATGATAAAAAGATTAGATAAACTTTTCAAAGAAGTATTTTGATCATTTAGCTTGTTTTTTAAGTGACTAATTGTACTAAGAATTGCTGGTGCAAGTGGCTGATTAATTGCTTTAAAATCTAAGGTAATATTAAATGGTTGAATCCTTTCCTGTAATTCCTGCATCAATTTTTGATAAATAGCATATCCATAAATATTTGGATCTATCCCTACACAAATAATTTCTATTTTTTTAGATGCAATTTCCTCTTGTGGTAAAGTTAAGATTTTTTCAATAAAAGCAGCCGTAGCAGCACCCATAACACAACCAACATCTAATAAATAAATGCGGGGATGATATCTCAATCTGTTGAGTAATCTATTGGACTCAATAATATTATCTAAAATATGAACTGCTTGAAAATAATAACGAGAAAATAAACTATAAAACTGAAAAGCTGTACTTTTTAAATCTGCTTTTTCTAAACAGTGTAAAATATCTTTTGCATAATCAAAATCTTTATATCCCTGTGCTTCTGGTATTTCTCCTAACCAATCATGTACAGCAGAATAAGCAGATGCTATAATAGGATGAAAAGAACGACAAATTTTAGTTTCTTCTCCTATGATTAAATGAGTAACTTGTTTGGACCTCTGCGCGGGAAGTCCTAAAAGTGCTTGTAATAAAAGTTGTTTTGCTATCTCATTAATAGTCTTTCCTTCATTTTCTGACCTCTGCTTTAATGCTTCTAAAGTTTCATCTTCTAATCGAATAGTAACTACCTTACCCGCGTCCCATAAGATTGTTAATTCTCCATTGAGAACCTGAACTATATCCTCTATGGTTTCAAGTCGAGATTTACCAGGATTTTCTATTGCTTTACCAATGGAACTGTGATAACGCGACGCTGGGGAAACATCTCCTCCTGTAGCGCGATATTCTGCAAATTCCTTGGCCAGTTTGTACAGTGTCCAGTCTAAGTCTTTTAGACGTTGCTCGAAATCTTCGTTGTGTATCATTTTTAGCTAAATTCCTATGTATTAACTGATAATAAACTCAGCTTACCACCATTTTTATATTATGCCAATGATATATCGCATTAAATAATAAAAAAACAAATTTAATATTTCTTTACATCTCTAGCATTGACTAATATTTTAAATGAGGTTATAAAAATTATAAGTCAAATAAAAAAGGCATCTGCCATTGCAATGCCTTTTAATTTGTTTAACCTCTCCCAATTGCACTTGGGGCAGGTTATTAACTTGATTGAATTGTTTGTAACTAAAAGTTCCAAATTTTGTTATTTACACAAATGACACAAAAAATGAAACCAACATTTAACAATGATAGCTTATCAGCTATTGATCTGGCTCAAAAATCTTTGGCATTGGGTTCTTCTCCGTCTGAAGTAATTGAATTGATACAATCTGTCACTGAATTATCTAATGTGCAGAATCAACAAATTCAAGCGAAACAAGATGAAGAAAGACGTGGCTATTTAATGCAAGATATCATGCAGTTGCTTACACAGCTTCAAATTCCCACTCATAAACAGCGCGTTCTGAAAGCAATGACAACTCCACAACTTGATACTTATGCACAAGAATTGTCTCAACAATTAAAAGAGCGTCCATTCAAGCATCTATCAGTTGCATAAATCCCAAGATTAACAGGACTTACGCAAAATATCTCTCAAACCCTCATTTCTCTGTGTTCTCTGTGCCTGGAGTGGTTCGTTTATTCCGTAAATCTTGGGTAAGTCCTAATTAACTTCAATTTCCATAAATTTCCTTAAAGGACGCAAAAATGAAAACTACATATAAAAAGCAACGGAAAATGAAAATTACATCTAACCATGATAGCTTATTAGCAATAGAGATTAATCAACTCAAGCTGCAAATTGAACAGTTAAAGAACCAACTAGGATATTGTTTAGCATCTTTAAATAGATTAGGTATACCAACAGATGTAGATAGTTTGGAAACCCATCATAAATATAGCTGCGGTAAGCATTACAATTGCTAAATCAGTTACATAACTCAAATATTTAGAGGTGTGTAAAAAAATGGTTTAGCTTTGGTCATTACGAAGCTAAACTTATAGAAATTATAAATTGTGTAGGTTGGGTAGAACGAAGTGAAACCCAACATTGATAATAATATTCAAGATGTGCTGTTGGGTTGCGCTGCGCTTAACCCAACCTACAACTTAAAATGGTGCGTTACTACTAGCTAATTCCTGTACCTGACTGAGAAAGGAAATGCTATGGTGTATCTCCTTTTAAAATTTTACCTGCCCAAATCGTGCATTTCATTAATTACCGTTGCACATTGTTGAGTCACTCTTTCCAATTCTTCCTTATGAGTAGAACTGGGAGCGTCAATTAATTGACCAATTCTAATAGTTAAAGGTACAGAACGAGGTAAAGCCGAACCAGGTTGTAAAATTTGTTCACTTCCCCATAAACATACTGGTAAAAAAGGAGCTTTGGCCTTAGCTGCCAGGAGGGCAGCGCCTCTTTTTGGGTCACTTATGCGACCATCTGGAGTGCGTGTACCTTCTAGAAATACACCCACAGCCCAACCATTATCTAAGTATTCTAGAGCCGCACGGATAGCATTGCGGTCAGCAGTACCGCGACTGACAGGGTAAGCACCGTATAATTTAATTGCTTGGGCTAAAACAGGGACTTTAAATAATTCTTCCTTAGCCATGTAAGCGACTGGACGACGGACACAACTGGAAACTATAGGTGGGTCAAAATAACTAGCATGATTACTAACAACTATAACAGCGCCGTTGCGGGGGACATTTTCCGCGCCATAAATTTTGCCTCGGAAGTAAGTGTGTAGTAAGGGGCTAACTACAGACCACTTAAAAGCGTGATACAGTGCTAAACTAACTAATGGTTCACGATTTCTAGTCACAAAAAACAAAAATGTAAATGAAACAAAATACAAATATAGAGAAATAATTGATCAATAGCTGTCATTTTGTGCTTTGTATTAAGGCATAAAGCCCAAGGGAATTACTTTTCCTGGTATTAGCCATTTTTGATTGCACAATAATTCAGTTTTCCTGATTAAATTAGGTAAAGAGGAGCTTGATTACTAATTATATCAGGTAATATATATGGATATAACTAGATTTTAAATAACTGTTGTTCAACCTAACCAAATTACTTATGACTTATTCATCACCGCAGGAACGCAGTACCGCACTGACTCCCAGAACTGAGTTTTCGGGTTTTGGTAGTAAATTGATACAATCTGGCTATGTCAACGACGAGCAGATGAAAAGGGCTGTAGTTGAGAGCCGGAAATCTGGCCGACAATTAACAGAAGTATTAGAGTCTATCACTGGACGACAACTATCACCTGAGTTATCCAGAGAATACAGAAAACAAAATTTATTTGAACTGAAAATTTTATACGGCGTTGAGCCTTTAGATCTAGAAGTTCAGGAAATTGAGATCAAACAGATTGGAAATTTAATTCAAACCCTGATTCCCGTTGATATCTGTCGTCGCTATCAGTTAGTACCATGGTCAAGAAATGATTATGAGAAGCCACCGTATATTTTGGTAGCAATGGTTGATCCAGATAACCTGGAAGCTGGTGATGAACTAAACCGAATACTTCGTCCTCAAGGCTTGTCCTGGCGGCGCATGGTAATCACTCTACAAGATTACCAGCAAATCATTAATCAGTATTTAGATAAACAGGCTGTACAACAAAAGATATTAGATCGGCAAAAAACCTATAATGTTCAAGAGGATTTAGATAATTTAGGCACTCTAGAATTAGATAAAAGTTCTGATCAGGATCTTGATCTGAGTTCAGCAGTGAAGGGGGCCGATGATGCACCAATTATTAAACTTGTGAATCGGATTTTACTCAAGGCTTTAAGTGAGCGTGTTTCTGATATTCACATTGAACCTCAAGAGGAACATTTGCGAATTCGTTTCCGTAAGGATGGGGTATTACGTGAGGCCTTTGAAAATATGCCGAAAAGAATTACCTCAGCAGTCATAGCCCGGTTTAAAATTATCTCTAATTTGGATATTGCTGAGAGACGTTTACCTCAGGATGGACGTATTCGTCGTATTTTTGAGGGAAGAAAGGTGGATTTCCGGGTCAGTACCCTACCGAGTCGCTACGGAGAAAAGGTGGTAATTCGGATTTTAGATAACTCGGCGACTCAATTGGGTTTGGATAAGTTAATTACTGATCCAGAAACTTTGAATATTGTTAAAGATATGGTGAGCAAGCCTTTCGGGTTAATTTTGGTCACAGGTCCAACAGGTTCGGGTAAAACTACTTCGTTGTATTCAGCGTTAACAGAAAAGAATGATCCGGGGATTAATATTAGTACAGTGGAAGATCCCATTGAGTACAGTTTACCCGGAATTACTCAAGTCCAGGTAATTCGTCAAAAAGGGTTAGATTTTTCTACGGCATTGCGGGCTTTTTTGCGTCAAGATCCAGATGTATTATTGGTGGGGGAAACACGAGATAAGGAAACGGCGAAAACGGCTATTGAAGCGGCGTTAACGGGTCACTTGGTCTTAACTACTTTACACACTAATGATGCTCCTTCTAGTATTGCTCGTTTAGGAGAAATGGGGATTGAACCGTTTATGGTTTCCAGTTCTCTAATTGGTGTTTTAGCGCAACGTTTGGTTCGTCGTGTTTGTTCTGAATGTCGCATTCCTTATACTCCCACTAGCCAAGAACTAGCTCGGTATGGTTTGTCAACTTCCCAAGTTTCTACTACTTTCTATAAGGCTAATACTATACCACCAGAAGAAATACCAGCAGACGGTGCAAATATTTGTCCAAAATGTCATGGTGTTGGTTACAAAGGGCGTTGTGGTGTTTACGAGGTGATGCGAATTACTGAAAACTTACAAACGCTGATTAATAAAGGAGCGTCTACGGAACGGATTAAAGAATTGGCTGTGGAGGAGGGTATGAAAACTTTACTCGCTTACAGTTTAGACTTAGTTCGTCAAGGTATAACTACTTTAGAGGAGGTAGAACGGGTAACATTTACAGATAGTGGTGTGGAGGCTGAATTAAAAGCTCGACGGAAAAGTGGTCTAATTTGTCGTACTTGTAGCGCAGAATTACAACCACAATGGTTAGATTGTCCTTACTGTACGACACCTCGATTTACGAATTAAGTACAGTCAGTGTGGGGTTTTAGTTTGAGGTTTTTAATTTTTAATGGGAGCAAGGTCAAAATATGGAAATCTTGATTGAAGAATTGATGGAACAATTGATTGATATGGGCGGGTCAGATTTGCACTTATCCGCTGATTTACCACCCTATTTCCGCATCAGTGGCCATCTTACACCCATTGGTGACCACAGCCTCACGGCGGATGAGTGTCAAAGGCTAATTTTCAGTATGCTGAATAATACTCAGCGCAAAACTTTAGAGCAGACATGGGAGTTAGATTGTTCTTACGGTGTGAAGGGGTTGGCTCGTTTCCGGGTGAATGTCTATAAAGAACGTGGTGCTTATGCTGCTTGTTTACGGGCTTTAAGTTCTAAAATCCCCAACTTTGATACATTAGGTTTACCAGATGTCGTTCGGGAAATGTCGAATAAACCCAGAGGATTAATTCTGGTTACAGGTCCGACTGGTTCGGGAAAAACTACTACCCTAGCGGCTATGGTTGATTTAATTAACCGCACTAGGGCAGAACACATTATTACCGTTGAAGACCCCATTGAATTTGTTTATGAACCAATGAAAAGTATTGTTCATCAACGTCAATTAGGGGAAGATACTAAAAGTTTTGCTAATGCTTTAAGAGCAGCTTTACGGGAAGATCCTGATATTATTTTAGTCGGAGAAATGCGAGATTTAGAAACCATTTCTCTGGCAATTACCGCAGCAGAAACAGGTCATTTAGTATTTGGTACATTACATACTAGTTCTGCCTCACAAACTGTTGACCGGATGATTGATGTTTTCCCGGCTGAAAAACAAACTCAGGTGCGGGTACAGTTATCTAATTCTTTAATAGCAGTTTTTAGTCAAACTTTAGTACCTAGAAGAAATCCTAAA
>JBJUHT010000150.1:0-30784 GCA_046070105.1 Dolichospermum sp. | reverse complement strand
AGGTAATAGGTAATAGGTAATTGGTAATAGGTAATTGGTAATGGGTAATGGGTAATGGGTAATTGGTAATGGGTAATGGGTAATTGGTAATTGGTAATTGGTAATTGGTAATTGGTAATTGGTAATTGGTAGTTTTTGATCATCTCGTTCCTATTTTCATTACATTTTCACCCCACGAAAGTCCCCCTTTATGAAGGAGGGAAACAAGAAAATCCAGTTCCCTCCCCTTGTTAAGGGGAGGGTTAGGGAGGGGTCAAAAATATTTAATACATCACTCATGACTTTTCAAACACCCTTTAAGCTATTAAAAATATTGCTAATATTGCTAGTCCTAACCACAATAAAAACGCATATCGGGTTAATTTTAAAGCTTGAACAATAGAATCTGGTGTAATGGTATAAATAGGATCTCCTAAAAGTGGTTTATGTTTAGCCACTCCACTATACCAATTTACACCCCCCATTTGTACACCTAAAATCGCAGCATAAGCGCATTCACTCCAACCAGAATTAGGACTAGGATCTTTAATTGCGTCACGGCGACAGATTCGCCAAACATGGAGAGGTTTGGCGGATAATAATGATAAAGTGATCACTGTTAGACGACAGGGTAACCAAGTGAAACCGTCTTCCCAACGCGCACTAAACCAACCAATATCAGTATAAGGTGCTTGCTTATAACCGATCATTGAATCTAAAGTGCTACTAGCTTTATATGCTAAAGCCAAAGGAACAGGTCCGATAACAGGGATAAATGTACCAATAATAGTATAAAAAAGAGGAGCCATTACCCCATCCGTAGCATTTTCTGTAACAGTTTCCAAAACTGCTCGGAGAATTTCCCCTGGGGAAAGATTAGCTGTATCTCTCCCTACATAATTGCTGAGAATTTGTCGTGCTTGAGCTAATTCTCCCTTACTTAAAGGTTGTAGGACTTCCATAGCTGCATTTCTTAAACTTTTGAGAGCGAAACAACTAGCCAGAAGAATGCTTTGTACAGTAATTCCTAAAAATGGATGTACCCCCTGGGCGATTTTAACTATCATCCACCCTAACCAGCCACTACTAAAAATGACACCAATCCCCAGTATAATGCCCGCAAGACGCTGAGAAAAAGGATTTTGACAATATTTGAAGGAGATATTAGTGAAGCGAGAAATTACCCAGCCTATAACCCGGACTGGATGCGGCCAACCCCAAGGATCACCTATTAAGTAATCTAACAATGCAGCCAAAATCAAAACGAAAGCAGATATCATTTATTATTCCTTTTTTCCCTGTGCTGACCCCTGTGAAAACTAACGACTAAACCACAAAATTGGCTTCTTCACC
Source organism: Dolichospermum sp. (assembly GCA_046070105.1). Classification (GTDB taxonomy): domain Bacteria; phylum Cyanobacteriota; class Cyanobacteriia; order Cyanobacteriales; family Nostocaceae; genus Dolichospermum. The sequence goes on along the minus strand of JBJUHT010000150.1, from coordinate 29,452 downwards.
AAGAGAAGCCTGCCAACTGCGAGCATCATAATAAAGGTCAGCCAAGGTAATATTGTATAAGGCTTCTTTGAGCTTTTGATTGAGCCTGTTCCAGAGAGAAGATGTTACCCAATCTGTTGTTTGAGAAGGTGTAGGATGATTGAGAGGTAAATTAGTGATATTTTCACCAACAGCCTCCAAGATTTGTCCAATAGATATTTGTGCAGGTTTTCTGGCCAACTTGTACCCACCGACGCTACCACGAATTGATGTTACTAAACCAGCGCGACGCATTTCTATAAGTAGCTTTTCCAGATAGGGAGCGGGAATATCTTGACGTTTAGCGATTGCTTTAACCGATTCAGGACCATATTTTGGCTGTAAACTTAAATCTAGCAAAGCCTTGACACTGTAATGTCCTCTAGTCGTTAGTTTCATCTATAAGTATTCCTAAGTATTCCCATTTAATTTTGAAAATGATTACTCAAAAACCAGAAAAAGTCCCAAAAAAATCCCAGAAACAACCATCTAGATTAACAAGATATTTTTAGGACTGAGCCAAAATATCTCTCAAAGCCTCTTTTCTTCGTGTTCTTCGCTCCTTCGTGGTTGATTTTCATTTTCATTCCTTGTGTGTGGGTTCTGATCTTGCTTATAGAATTTCTAGAAAATATTGATGATAGTACAACAATTTTGTCCATGAGTGTAATATACTTGGCTAGACTGATCAAAAAATTAAAGGAATCCTTTCCTATTAGTTCAATGTCAGCTAAAATAAAATTCACTTAACAACTTCAAAAATTCGTTTTCCATCCAAGTTAATGCCTAAACAGAAAAAAATTGAACCCCTAGTTGGTGAAGAACTGATCACAAAAGTCAGAGAGCTAGAAACCCTCAGCAAAGACGAGAAAGCTAAAGAGTGTGGCTACTATACTGTTACAAAAAACGGTGTAGAGCGCGTCAATATGATGAAATTCTTGAATGCCCTAATTGATGCAGAGGGTATTCAATTAGATAGTTCCCCCGGGGTTAACGGGCGTGGTGGTCGCAGTGCCAGCTATAGAATTAGTGTACAATCAAATGGCAACTTGCTCATTGGTTCAGCCTATACAAAACAAATGAATCTTAAACCCGGAGATGAGTTTATTATCACCTTAGGCAAAAAACACATTCGACTGCGGCAAGTAGATACAGAATCTCTAGAAGATACGGAAGTAGGAGCTACAGTTTAGTTCACTTCTGAGTTGTCAGTTGTCAGTTGTCAGTGGTTGACTTTTACTGTTGATTAACCGTTAATTATCCCCCTGACGGCTGCACACTGATCCTCAATGTCCTCTATACCTCTATATCAGTAACAGGTAGAACTGGTAAATAGCTATGAAGTGCTTTAGTAATTGCTGTGATATTACAAGTCAATTCCAGTTCCCTAAATTCTAATAAACCCAGGATAAAATCAGGATTTTCTCTAGATACCACCGGTAACTGATGTAAACCACGTAATGCCATGCGGTTTAAAGCCTCAGATAAAGGTTCATCAACCCAAGCATAAAGAATATCAGTAGTACAAATATCTATCAGTTTTTGGGTAGATAAAGTTCCGTGAATTTCTGGGGGTAAATTAGGAATATTTTGTCGTAGAGAAAGAGTTCGTTTAATATCTTCTAAGGAAAGAATTCCCACTAATCTCCCTTGATCATCAATTATTAAAGCACTGCGTGTACGCTCTTGGGTCATGGTCACTGCCGCCTCTATGACTCCTAGAGTAGCTGATAATTTTTGGGGACGATTGTGCATAGCATCTGCGACTAACATTTGCTGCCACATTTCCACCTTTTCATCTTTCAGTTCTGGTAAACCAATCTGTTGCAGATTAGAATTGGCATCTGTTGTGGGTTTAATTCTTTCCACCAACCAAACACTTAGACCCACAGCCGCCATCAAAGGTAGTACAATGCGGTAATCGCGGGTTAATTCAAATAACATGATAATTGCCGTTAATGGCGCTCTGACGCTACCTGCTAAAACTGCTGCCATACCTACCATGGCATAAGCTGGAGGAGCGGCCATATATTTTCCCAGTTCTGGTGTGAGCAAAACCAAAAATTTGGCATAAGTAGACCCAAAGGACGCACCTAAAAACATAGCAGGTGCAAATACTCCACCCACAAAACCACTACCAGAACTTACTGCCGTCATCAGCAGTTTTAATATTAGTAATATTAGTAGTAGGTTCAGGGAAAAATCCTCATCCTGTAGTATTGCTTCTACAGTTCCATAACCAATACCCAAAATTTGCGGGTAGTGCCAACCTACTGAGCCAATAATTATACCACCAATGATGGGCTGAATTGACTGAGGAATTTTCCCTAATAACTTTATCCCTGGTAAATTCCCAGCAAAGCCTGCTTTAGTTAAACGAATTGCTTCGGTATAAGCGAGGGAAATTAAACTCGCACCTAAACCCAAACCAAGATAAAGAGGTAATTCTAAATAACTACGAACTTGATAAGCGGGTAAAGCAAAAGCTGGTTGTGAACCCAAGCCAATTTGACCAATTAAAGCGGCCACCACGGCAGCAAGTAAAACCACACTTACAGCCGACGTAGCAAAATATGTAGTTCCCATGACTACTTCTAAGGCAAAAAATACTCCCGCAATGGGGGCATTAAAACCAGCGGCTAAACCAGCAGCGGCCCCAGCCCCCAACAGTAACCGCTGGCGTTCCTGAGAGACTTGTAATATATCCGATAATAAAACCCCGAAATTTGTACCAATTTCTACACTTGGACCTTCTGGACCCAAAGACGCACCACTACCGAGAGAAACAGCCGCAGCGATCATTTTTGTCACTGGTCGCAGTGGTTTTTTGGCTTCTTTTCCCTGGGAAACAGCGATTAGAGATGAGAGTCCCGGACCAAAATCCTGAGTGCGCCAACGCATTAAACCAACAATGATGCCACCTAGCGTGGGGACAGCGGCTAAAGTCCAAGCACCCCAGCGGCCAATCTCTCCCAGAAAATTTTCCAGCATTAAGTATTTAATTAGCTGGATTAAATAGTGAAAGGTGACTATACCCATGCCCGTACCACCGCCAATTAATACGGCTAAAAACAGCACTACTGTTTCTGGGGAGGGTTGAAAACGATTAATTAACTGGGTAAACTGAATGGAAGGTGTGGGAAAAGCAGGGGATTCCCTGACCTTCCTCTGGGAAGCAGGAGGCAAGAGAGTCATAGTCATTAACAAACGGGGTAATTTTCAAGAAAAATAAGTCTTTTTTTATTTGTTATCTCTTATTGTGGTTCATTATGGGAGCAACTGACCAATCAATAGTTGATTAACTAAAATTACAAAATATGTGGAAAAAAGGAATTACACCTGGCAGCGTTAACAACTTGAGTTAAGATCAAGAAAGGTTATGTGATCTGGACATCCATTCTTAATTTGATACTATTGTGCAAATAATTACCAGTAATTATGGCAAAAGTAGTAAGTTTTAAGTAACATTGAATACGGCTATTGTTATACAGAAAATCAAGGAATTAGGCGGACGCGGTAGATGAGTACAAATACTTTTGATAATCATTATGTTACTTGCCCAATTTGTCGCAGAAATAACAGAACAATGCCAATCAAATCTTATATTGGTTTGTTCACCTGTCCTTATTGTCAGGAAAGGTTAGTTGTTTGCCAAAGTGGACATTATGTACGTGATCCGTTTATTTGGAGACAAATGATGATCTCCTCGGCTCTCCGTCGTCAAAGCCGACCTTTGGCCAGGATGATCAGAGATTTTATCTCTATTAAGCGTCCTTTTTTGTCTTTCGCTCTGGGAAGTGTGGTTTTTTTCGCTATTATGACTATAACCCAAAATAGTACAAGTCAAGATGTACGGGAAATTAGTGGCACTGAAAGTATCAATAAGTTTGAGAAATAGATTAAAAAGTCAACATTGGCAAAGCTTTTAAGTCGTCAAATTCAAATAGAAGAATAAATCTCAAATTATTTAACTGCTTGGAATTTATGATCATCTATACGCTGTAGAAATTATTGGGGGATGCACACCTAATTATGGCTTATTTGCTGATCATATTCTGTAATTCCCACATCCAATAATTAGATCTCATGAGTAGGAATAGAGATATATAAGTTCCCCAAATAAGAATTTTGAGAAATTGTTGATCGCCTCGTTCTAGTAAAATTGCAGTTAGAGTCATAGTTAAAGTTACAGCGGCAAAAATGATTTGCAACTCAATTTTGTCTATGGTTCTCCAACTAAAATAAAGACTACCTACCGAGGCAAATACTGCCAATATTGCTAAACTTGTTACCCAAGCACGGGGATAGGTTGTGAATAAAGGTACATTGGACATTTCTGTTAACCCAAACCCCAGGGCTAAAGCCAAACTAGGATAAATGGGGAGTATGTACCAGGGAAGTTTAACACTAATCAGGGAAATAATCAATACATAAACTCCAAACCAGACAATAATCAGTTTTGCCCAACTTAAGTTATGATTCTCCCAGGTGATACGGATAATTTGGGGCAGAAATATCAACCAAGGCCATGTCCACTTACAGATTTCGAGGAGATAATACCAAGGCGGTTCTGAATGACCATGAGTAATGGTTTTGACATGAGGGGGGAAAATATTAATTTCGGGTCTCAAGGGATAACCGTAGTGGAATAGATCAAATCCATACCAACAGAGTAGGGGTAGACAACCAATAAAAATACCTATCCAGAAGTAATCATAAGTTAGTAGTCTGGGTGTATCCCAATAAAGAAATATTAAGACAATTGCGCCGAAATAAATGCCCGTTGTGCCTTGAATGAGACAAATTAAGCCAAAACTAATCCCTATACCTAAACAGTAGCGTAAATCTCGACGCGATCGCAAGACAAACAAAATCATCAATATTAAAAAACTGACAATTGGTCCATATAATATAGCTAACCTGCCATAATAAATAATAGGCAGCATTGTTAAATAAATTAAAGCGCTATAAATAGCTATACAACGTTGACGAAATATTTCTCTACCAAGGCAATATAACAGAGGTACAGAAATTGCTGTCAAAATCGCACCGGGTAGTCTGGTTGTCCATTCATTGACACCACCCAAGGCATAAGCCCAAGTAATTAGCCAGTGCATTAGAGGCGGTGTATGATGATAGGGTTGACCACCTAAAGTGGGGTAAAGCCAGCGCATTGAATCTTTTGGGCTTTGCCAAATTTCCCGTGCTACTTGTGCCACAATTGTCTCATAGCCATTTTGGAGTGGTAACTCTCCCAGGTTAATAGTAAACAATATTACCGCTGCTAATAGCAATACTAGCAACCAAAGCCTATCAATCTTTTTTTCAATCAGATGGTGTTGTTTTTGCAGATCGATCCCAATAAAACTTCCTTCTTGCATATTTTCTTGGTAATATTATGATTGTTGGGTTTCATGACATACAGACAAGGTCATTTCTAGTTTTACTATCCATAAGCTATATTTTCAACCAGGGCTATATCGGAAAACTTAGTTGATCGGGAATAGAGATAATTTTTTATTTTTTAAAAAAGTTTACAAGCATTTCCTCCATTAAGTGATATAAATACTACTATCAGAAGTTGGTGAATTATCCCTAAGGAGAATGTCAATGAACCTACCTTTTATTTTAGATGTGGCACTAGGCTTAATTTTTATTTACTTAATTTTAAGTTTACTGGCTTCAGAAATTCAAGAACTAATAACAACAGTGCTGCAATGGCGTGCTGAACACTTGAGAAGATCCGTGGAAATTTTCTTAGCTGGTGATGCTCAAAATTCAGAAAAGCCGGAAGTGATTCAACTGGTTAATAGAATTTATGGTAATCCTTTAATTCAAAGCATTAATCAAGAAGCCAAAGGTTTATTAGCAACTTTACCGCGCCGGGCGACTTGGGTATTTGCTTCATTCTTTAGTCTCTTGAGAAAGTCTAACTCTAGATTGAGAAAAGAAACTGTTTTTGGTGATCAAAAACGTAGTGCGCCTTCCTATATTGGTGGAGACAATTTTGCCAATACTTTTATGGATACACTACAATTACCAACCTTAGTAAAAAAGATAACTGAAATCAGGCTAGAGAAGTTCAAAAAGGAAACTTTAGATGAGATTATACAAGTTTTAATTACTTTGGAAAGTAGGATTAATAATCAAAAAATTTCCAGTGATCTTGCGAAAAATATTGCCAAAGATTATAAGCAGTTGGAATTTGAGTATAATCGCATTATTAATGAATTTAAAAATGAAAAATATGATATATACATGAGTATCAATCTCATGAAAAATAGTTTGGATAAATATATATATTATTTCGAGTCTAAAATAGAGAATTATGAGGATATTCTGGATAAACCTTTAGGGGAACTAAAATTTCTCAAGAAAGAACTTTTTGAAGATCCAGAAAAAGCTATAATTTTGGGAGGACTAAAACCTAATATTAATGAAATTGTCAAGGCGATTAAAAAAGGCAGTGATATTTATGATGAAATTATAGCCAACCTCCAAGATAAAGATAGTGAAACTTATAAAAAAGTTAAAGAACTAATTGATAGTTTGCCAGATTCTGTTATAAGTAGTATTGAAACTATGGCGAAACGGGCGCAAATGAGGGCTAAAACTACGGAAGAAGGTATTACTCTCTTGCGGAAAGAAATTGAAAATAGTTTTGATAGTTCTATGGAAAGAGCATCTGGTGTTTATAAACGAAATGCAAAAGGAGTTGCTATTTTAATTGGTATAAGTTTAGCTATTGCTACTAATACAGATACTTTTCATATTGTTGACCGTCTATCTAAGGATTCCTTATTGCGGGAAATAATTATTAAAAAGGCTGTAGAAGTAGAATCATTTAATGATTTAGGTATGAATCAACCAGATCCTAATGATATTTTAAAGGATGTTGAATTACCAATTGGTTGGACAATTCCTAACTTAACACAGCAAATTTGTGGAGATGTTGTTTCTGCGGAAAATGCAATTGTTTGTGTAGTAAAAAATGGTCAATCAAATGTTTCTGTAAAGGAAATTGACTGGAAAAATTTTAAAATTAGTAAGTCGCCTATTTTTAGAATTTTGATGATGATTGGTGGTTGGTTTATTAGCGGTATTGCTATTGCTATGGGTGCGCCTTTTTGGTTTGATTTATTGAGTAAAGTTATGAATGTGCGAAATGCGGGTAAAAAAGGAAAACAATCATCTAAAAATCAAGATGAATAATTTAGAAAATAAAAATTATCTGTAAAGACCATTCTTGATTTTGGCGGATAATTTGAATTTGTTGGATAAATTCGCGGAAGTAAAATCGTCTTTCTACTTCTGATAAATCAAACCAAAATTGGGGAATGGAAACAGCTTGAGCTACAGAACGCAAATTAACAGGAGGAAGAATTGCTAACTGAGCTTGAAGTTGAGAAATTTCTGTGCGGAGTTTGTAAGCTCTTAATTTTGCGGTTTCTGGATCTAAAATTCCCGTTTCTATGAAAGTGGGTAATTTCTCAAGAATTTCTTGTTGATGAGATATACTATCGCCTAAACTATTTTTAATAGCATCTAATTGGGGAAAATTCATTCCCGCTACAGCTAAAGGTAAATCTCGACAAACACTATCAATGGTTTTTTCTAAAACTACTTGGTAAGGAATAGCACGACATTTTGGTTTTTGAGGACAGTTGATTGCGCGTAAATATAAATACTCTTTATCCTGATGACTTTGGGTAACACGGGTTACAATCATTTGTGACTGACATTGATCACAAGTGACTAAACCAGCTAAAGAACGAGGCGCACTAGCAGTGCGTGATGGTAAAATGCTGTTACGTCGCAATAGTCTATCAACTTGCGCTGCTTCTGCTCTGGAAATGATAGGTGCGTGGGTATTAGAAATAACTTGACTATTTTGATAGGCGGTATCACCGCGATAAACTGGATTAGTTAACCACCGTCTCCCAGTAGTTACGGATATATTTTTGCCGTATTTTTTACTTATAAATCGAACGGAAGCACGTAAAGAACCATAGAGTAAAAAGTGTTCAAAAAAATCTTTGACGACAGGTGAAGTAGTCCGATCAATAATATATTTACCATATTTACCCTGTCCTCTGCGGTAGCCATAGGGGGTTTTTCCGGGGGGTGGTGAAGCTTCTAGACGATTACGAGCGTGTCCTTGACGAATGCGACGACTGCGGTGCTGATTTTGAATTTCTTGTAATAATTTCAGCAGTTCAGACTGGATTTTACTGGTATGAGATGTGTATGGTTGTTGTGTCGCAATGACTACAACTCCCATATTTTCTAAGTGCTTGAGGCGATCGCTTACTTCTGTTAAAGTATCACCTAATTCTTCCAAGCGGCGAACTAGTAGATAATTGACGGTTTTTGTTGAAGTTTGACAGTCAGTTAATAATTGTTGTAATTGGGTGCGTTTTCCCAAATCTTCATAAATTTTATCTACCTCCCAACCCCAGTCACTATGAGTGGGAAGGACATCTAATAGTGGATCAATATAAGTATAAACAATTACTCTCATAATTTACAATTGGTTGATTTATCGCTGGCTTGATATTTTTCCTAATTCCAATTTAGCACTTGGATTTAACCAACTTATACGCAATCCCTACAGTCTGGCATTATCGCTCTCCCTTATACTCTAGAAGAAATATTATCTCGTTTGGATCAGAAAATGAATAAGCAATTTGCTGAAGTCAACAAAAAATTAGAAACTATTGATAGCAGATTAAATAAACTAGAAGTTGGACAAGCAGAACTTTTTGGGCAAATTAAAACCCTAAAATAAAAAGTTATTGATATTGATAAAAGACTTCTGGTGTACAATAAATATCTGGTGGTAATTGAATGTGCGTGATTTGAAATTCTTGTCATGACTAAAGAAAGGTATATTTTATTGTCATTGGACACTTGTGGGGAAATAACCAATTTTTTGAAAGTAGGAAAAATACACATTGAGTAGTTCCTCATTGATAGCAGGACAAACAATAGATATATTTTTCAACTCTCCCAAAGTTTGGTTAGCATTGAATACTACTTTGTCTGGTGAAAATATCTTTGAGAACTTTAAAAGTAGTAATAGAGATGAGTATAACCTATCTTTGGGATACCTGGATAAATGAATAGGTTTAGTTTGGAGAATACTTGCTAACCTAATAACTTCTTGTGTTCCTAATACATTTGCAGGTTTTAAACTTGAATAAGGACGAGCAGAATTAACATAAGCTCCATTATGATAAATAATATCAATTGTCTTTGCTAATTTCTTAAAATCTTCCTCAGAAAGACCCAACAAAGGTTGAGATAAATCTCCAACAACGGGAATAATTCGATCACTGAAAGTTTCTTCCCAAAGTAAATAAAATTCTAAATCTTTTTGGAGACGATTTTTGCCATCTTCCCTATTAATACAACGAGTTAAACAATAGATATCTGCTGTAGTTTTGTGAAGGAGTTCACTTAGTAAATAAGCACCAAGAAAGCCAGTTGCTCCTGTGAGAAAGATAGATTTTGGTTCTAGGAAATTTTCTGAGAGAGGATTAATAAATTGGATAGAGGGGTCTAAAATTAATTCCTCTGCTAAATCACGATCAGTCTTAATCATAAATAATCAGTCTTTGTGTATTTCTTGAATACCTGGTGTATAAGCTTATGAGATGATGAGGAAATTATCAAATTGTGTATCCAGCTTCTTCGCATAAAGTTTGACAATAAATATTTAATTTGTCTATATCTACTGCATTCATTGAGCTTTTCCAACCATGTATTTGACCTGTTCTAAATGTTCTCGCACCAGGATTATAAATTTCACCTAACTGAGAAACAATAGTATTATCAAAAGGAATATCTAGATAAGAACAGATTTTATGGACAACAATTTCTTGTTTTTCTTTAGTTCCTCCACCCCGTTCCCCAACCAAATCTTCAAAGTGGATAAATAAACAATTTTCTTGATTACGCCAAGCTAACATAGAACGATATACTTCGGCAAAATTTTTGATTTCTACTCCTGCTTTTACAGCATACCCTCCTTCTAAAATAAAATCTAAGCGTTGGGTAGGAGACATGAAACTAAAATCATCTTCTAAAAAGTGTCTTCCTGGCATTTTTCCTGTATCTAAAACAAAGGGAATTAAGGAAACAACGACAGCGCGAGGATCACGAATGATAAAGACTTGATGATAATTTAAATCCCTCAGAATTGGCATTAATAGAGGTGTCCAAGGAATATGACCTAAAATATATTGCTTTGGGGAAATCAGGGTTAACCAATGTCGAAAAGTGGCTGAATCTACATCATATGGAGTTAAAGCACCAATACCAATTTTCTGATCTGATTCTGTTTGATGTTTTAATCTCTTTTTAACTTGTCCATAATTAAAAAATAGAGGTCTTTCTACAATTTCTCCTGGTTCAAAATGTTCTTTATACCCCAAAATTTCTACAGTTTTAGCTAATAAATGAGTACCACTTTTAGGAAGAGAATTAATTAATAATCTATTGCTTACAAACTTTTGATCAGTCATGATATTATTGGGTAAAATTAAAATCTGAATAAAGTCGCAGTAGGATTCAATTTGATTAAAACATTCCTGATAGTGGGTCACAAAAAGAATCTGTTGTTTTTCCAATTCCTTGAGCAATTTTATCGGTATACCCATCAAAAGTATAACCAAATAATGCTATATCTTCTTGAAAATTATCTGCGACTAATTTCATTGTTCTGGTATTATAATATTCTCGGTAATTCCTATGTTTCGACTGATTTAAATAGGGTAAAGAAGCCTGTAAATTAAGTCTTTGACAAACATAATTTAGGTCTGTTGCTAAAGTTTCATATCTGCCAACATAATCAATTATTAATCTGCCTTGTGAGTCAGTAACAATTTCTTTTTGAAGTTTAGTCGCTCCCTTGGGAAAGGGATTTTTGGTATTAATTACCCATTCTAAATATTCCTCAAATCCAGTCATTGATTTAACTAATTCATGTCTGATGTGAGTCTTTTCTTTGAGAATAAAGTGATAATAAGAGACCTGCCAATCCCAGGGGTTTCTCACAAAAGCAAATTTATAAAAACTATTATAAACTTCTGAAGATAATTCCTTTTTCACGTCTTTCGATTTAGCGTGCAAAATAGAAGATGACCATATTTCATAAAAGGGATTAATTTTATCTCCTAACATTTTTTGGGGACGACTGATTTTAAATTTTTCAGGTTCTTGAGCATAGGATTGTAAGGCCTTTTTAATACTCAATCCGGCAGCTTTAGGGACGTGAAAAAAAATGAATTTGTGGCTGTAAGATATTAACATTGGTATAGGACTTTGTATCTATAAATTACTTCTAAATTTGGTTCGATAAAGTTATTAAGTGTCCGTAGCTGATTTGCTGTCGGGCTTAAATAGAAAAGAAAAAATTGCAGGATTAACCTTAACGTATTTGATGACTAACACACTTAGCCAAATATTCCAGGTAATCATAGTTATACTAGTAGCGATCGCTGCCCCTGTCATTCCCAAATGAGGAATGGCGATCGCATTTAAAGCTATGTTCATTAAAGCACACCAACCAAACACAGGCAGGGATTTATTTTGATGACCTGTCATGACCATTAAAGAGCCAACAGAACCGCATAAAGCATCAACTAAGCGTCCAATCACCAAAACTTTCAAGGTCCAGTTAGCACTGATAAAATCCGCACCAAAAATACTGAGAATAGGTTCAGTGAACAGCAACAAGCAGACAGAAATCAATGTTGTGGGAATAAATATCCACATATTGGCCTCAGACACCAGTTTTTGTAACCCTGAAATATCTTTTTGAGCATAAAGGGTGGCAAATCTGGGTGAAGCTACCATATTTAATGTTAATAAGGCTAAACCTGTCCACTCAGCAGTTTTTATTGCTGCATTATAAATGCCGGCACTTTCAGGGCCGATTAAAGAACCTACCATGAGAATATCAGATTGATCTAAAATCACAAAAAATGATTGTTGAATTAACAAAGTCAGCGATAATTTTAGCCACTCACGGTAAGTATAAACGGGAGTTGTAGGTATAAATTCATGATTAAACTTTCTTCGCACTAATAAAAACTGTACTGTCGTGACGACAAATAATATGACTCCAGCCAGGATAATTAAAGGTAAACTGTTCAGACTATGGTGATTTTGCCAGATTATAAATCCTGCTCCTAACACTAAAGTAGGATAGATAATATCACTAGGAATGTAGGCTAGAGCAATTTGCTCTAAGGCTGTGGCGACTCCCTTGTACAAAGTAACTAAAGCCTGTAGTGGTAATATCCAGATGCCCACTAATAGGGGAATTGCATAAACAAATTCATGATCATGATTTATGAATAAAACAATTCCCAGGACTACTAAAGATACAGTTAGACTTCCTAACAATATTAATAGCCAACTACCTTTGAAAACGCCGTGTAAACTGCCGAAATCTTGATTAACTTTATATTCTGCAATTAAGCGAACGGTCGTGCGAGGTAATCCTAAACCTGCGGGTATAGTCAAAAATAAAGTCCAAGCCATGACATATTCATAAATTCCATATTCAATTTTTCCCATCCATCGTGCTAATAAAACTTGCAACAAATAGGTGATAAAAAGACTGCTAATTTGGACAACCAGAGCAATGGTAGCGTCTTTGGTAAAGCCCTGGAAGGTGATATTTTGGGGAGACTGTGTTAGGGCTGACTCGGTCATAATAATGAGTTCAGATTTGGGTTTTTCTGTTTTCTAGAATATTGATGAGGTCTTCTAAATCCGGGAGAACTGTAGCCAATTCTCTGGCGTTTTTGCGCCATTTTTCAGCGGACGGGGAGGATAAGGTGCGTTGAGCGATCGCTAAAGGTCGAAAAAGCATTTCTACTATTTGTTGATCTTGATGAAGTTGGGTAAATTCGGCGATGCTGTTAATAGTTTGTTGCGGTTGCTCAATCAAGTCCTGATAATTAACTAAGTGCCAACAAGAGGAGGGTAGGGTTTTTAGGTCTTGTATTAGGTAATAATTCGCTTTTTTCCACTGATAAGCAGCAATTTCAACCAATGAGGACTTTTGCAAGGATAACCATTCAGGAACCAGGAGAAAACTCCAATTGCGATAAGGCCAACCTGGTAGAGATTGATAGGAAATAAACCGTTGCGATCACCATCCTTCCATTAAACTACTGATATTCCCCTTAGGTTCTCGATATAGATAGATAAAGAGAGCATCAGGGAATATGGCCTTTATAAAAGGAATTCTTAGGGCATTTTTGGGTGTTTTTTCCAGGAATCTAATTTTATTTGACCGTTGTGATTCAGGAAGATGGAGGTATTTTACTCCTTCTCGATTTTGTAGTTGCGTAACAAAGCGTTTTCGCAGATTTAGAGCAATTTCTGGAGTAGCATCACTCTCTATCAAGCGGTTAGAACTAAAATTTCGTGCAGCTGGGTGTAACGCCGGAATGCCCTCGATAATTTTATGACTTTCATCGCCAATTGTCCACAAATCGGGAAATTGAGCTAGAGTTTCAAACAATAAGGTACTTCCGGCTCTAGGTGCAGAAACGATAAAAATCGGTTTTGCAAACTCTGGAATTGGGAAATTTTGGTTTTTATCCTCTTCTAACTTGGCTTTCAGCTTGCTTCTAGCTATAGACAGTCGCTTAGTCAAGGGTACGGCAACAGATTTGGGCGTTGATAACATGGAAATAATAACGTTAACTGCCCTATTTCCTGTTCCTGATGGGGGTAGCCATTTATTCGCCAAGGGGGCTATTGTTTGGTCAAAATCTGTAATCAAGTCTCTATAAGCTAGTTCCCCTTGGTAGTCAGTTCCAAAGTCTGTAAAAGCATAATGCCATTGCTCTTTAAAGTCTTGCAACTTTTGAATCAATTGCGACTTATCAACTGGGGGAATTGGGGAATTTTGAAGTTCCTCCAAAATGGCGATCGCTTGTTCCTCAATTTCCGAAGGAGTTAAAATTGGCAAATCATTAAGCCGGGACACAGGTGAATTCATCGGATTTTGCGTTGATATGTTTGAGAGATGCTGCTAAAGTTTCCCCTACATAGTCTCCATAGAGAATACCCTGAGATGTTAATTCAATGTCCGTGTCCGATATTTTGATAAAACCCCCACTGGCGAGTTGCTGTAAAGTTGGATTGCACAGAGAATGTAATTCAAACCCGTGTTTTTGCTGGAATTTCACTAAATCAAAGCGTAATAGCTTCATACCTAGTAAAACTTCTCGAATCATGCGATCTAAACTTGTGAATTTATAACCACGGGCTAAAGGTAGTTCTCCCGTTGTCATCAGGCTAGTATATTTCTCCATGTCGTTGGTATTTTGTAACAAAGAATCACCTAAATATCCGAATGCAGACAATCCAAAGCCATAAAAGTCCATTCCCTGCCAAATATTCCAGGTATATTCACTACGGGCACTCTGTTTGTTGGTATAAGTAAAATGACTCCAAGGGTGATAATCTGCTTGTTCCAGGCGTGCCATAGCTAACTGCATAAAGTGCATTTCTAGCTCTTCTGATGGTAGTTCTATGGTTTCTTGACGAACACCTTGCTGAAATACCTCTGTATTGGCAAAGGCTTCCATTTTATAAATTGTAATACTTTCTACTCCTGTTTTCAGAGCGCATTCTAAGCTTTCTTGCCAGGTTTCTGTGGTTTCTGCGGCTAATCCACTTAATAAATCAATATTAAGTGACCATTGCCCATGACCTGACTTTTGAGCGACATCTATCGCCCGATAAGCCTGTTTGGCATCGTGTCCTCGCCCACTTAATTTAATAATTTCATTATTAAAAGACTGGATTCCTAAACTCAGACGATTTACCCCTATTTCTCTAAGAACATTCATTTTTGATGGGGAAACGCTTAGAGGTTCTGCTTCTACTGAAAACTGGATTTTTTCGGCAAAAAGATGGAAATTTTCTCGTAAAGCTGAGACAATTTGAACGAGGTGATTTTCTTCTAATACTGTGGGTGTTCCTCCGCCGAAATAAACGGCTTTGATAGGTCTTTTATTTAAATTAAATTTCTGGGCAACCATTTTAATTTCTTGACAGAGAGCATCTACATATCTAGGGATTTCTGGTCGTTCTTTTATATCTACAGTTTTGTAATAACAAAAAGCACATCTTTGGGTACAAAAAGGAATATGAATGTAAAGACAAAGAGGATCTTCTTGGAGTTTTTGTGCTACTACTCCTCTTTTCCACTGGCGGAAGGGAGGATAATTAGGATTTAGAGGGAGACGCTTGGCGGTTTGGATTTCGGACGGTTCAATTGTTAAAGTCATATTTTTTAATAACCTAAGTGTGTGTTGAAAACTGCTAATTGAGGTTGGATGTAGAAAACGAAGACTACAAAGGTATTGCTCTGAACTATTTATTATATTTGGTTGTTAAACTTTAATTTTTTCTGACATTTTCTGAGCAATACAATCAGCTAAAACATTTAGGTTACTAAAGGATTCTAGATTTAACTCAGAGTCCGAAAACTGAATATTAAAATGCTTTTCGACTAAAGAAATTAATTCTACGATAGCAATGGAGTCTAATCCTAATCCTCCTTCAAATAAAGAAACTGTTTCATCTTTTGCGTTTTACCCAGGTAAAATCCATTGTCTATTGAGAATAGAGTCATTAATTACCTAAATGAAGACCGTGATACTCATGTTTATCGTGTTGGTTTTGTTGCAAATTTACTGAGCCGAAATTAAGTAGGAGTCATTGTTTCTTTAATTAGTCCCTATCGAGATGTCAGAAATAAGCTACGTGAAACAACTACAAATTTTATAGAAGTATATGTTAATGCTTCTTTAGAGGTTTGTGAAGCCAGAGATGTTAAGGGTCTGTATTTAAAAGCTAAAAGAGGGGAAATTAAAGGCTTTACTGGCATTGATGATCCTTATGAAGAACCAACTAATCCTGATATTGTGTGTTATACGTCGGTCGAAACCATCGAGGAAAGTATAGCCAAGGTAATTGGTTTTCTCACAGAACAAAATTACCTTACTGAAATGACTGATTTTTAGAAAGCGGGTAAGTAGGGCGCAGGGCTTTAGTCCTTTTTTATGCTTGTGCGCCCAGAATTTCTACTCAACAGCGGTGGAACTCAATTTCATGGTTTCCCATAGAACCATGTTTGGTGAGGTGGTGGGGAGAGGTTGATGAAGAGCAATCAGTTGTGTTAAAGTAGCCTTTAACTGTGTACGGGGGACGATATCATCCACAAACCCATGTTTAAGTAAGTCTTCCGCAGTCTGAAAATCTTCAGGAAGTTTTTCCCGCAAAGTCTGTTCAATTACCCGTCTTCCAGCAAAACCAATTGTTGCTTTGGGTTCAGCGATGATAATATCACCCAACATGGCAAAACTGGCAGTAACACCTCCCGTGGTAGGGTTGGTTAAGACGGGAATATATAATAGTTTAGAATCTCGGTGACGTTGTAGGGCGGCGGATATTTTCGCCATTTGCATTAAGGATAGCATTCCTTCCTGCATTCTCGCACCACCAGACGTGCAAATGATGACTACAGGATAACGCCTTTGGGTAGCTTGTTCAATCATGCGGGTGAGTTTTTCCCCGACGACAGAACCCATACTTCCACCCATAAATCGGAAGTCCATGACCCCTAATGCTATTGGAAGGGTATTAATTTGCCCTAACCCAGTTTTAACCGCATCTATCAGTCCCAGTTTTTCCTGGGTTTCTTTTAAACGATCAATATAAGGTTTGCGATCGCGGAATTGTAAGGGATCGGTTGGACATAAATTTTCATCTAATGGTTTCCATGTATTAACATCAATTAATTGACGAATACGCTCATCACTATCAACCCGAGGATGATAACCACATTCACTGCAAACCATTTGATTGGCTTTCAAATCTTTTGTATATGACAAAACACCACAATTAGAGCATTTATGCCATAAACCATCAGCAATTTCCCGTTCTTGACGTTCTAAGTTGGTACTTCCTGATTTACGACGATTTGCGAACCAATCCAATAGAGATTTTAAACCGCGTGATTCTTCGTTATTTGCCATTTTTATCTGATCTAATAAGGTATAAGGTCAAAAATGATCAATATATTGTGATTGACATTGAGCGACCTGGAGGTGGAAATTGAGAATTGTAGATTTTGGATTTGAGAAGGTTAGAATTATGACTTTTGTAACTAGTTTGACTTGAATGATTGCTTAGATATTATCAAAATCTAAAATCTTCATGGGGTGATCACAACTACAGTCAGAAGGGATAAAGATTTAGATTGATAAAATCATCAGCATGAGACAAAAAAGATTTAAAAGTTTGATGTTAATATCCGGGTAAAAATAATCTCATATAGTGAGACAAAATAGTGTCACCACTAAAGACAGTAATTACCGCACCTAAAGCTAGAAATGGTCCAAAAGGTATTTTCTGTCCCATTTGACGACGGGAGAGGATAATTGCTCCACTTCCTATGAATACACCCAAAATGCAGGAAATAAAACTCGCTAGTAGTAAAGAACGCCATCCTAACCATGCTCCCATCATAGCAGCTAATTTAGCGTCACCTGAACCCATAACTGTTTTACCAAAAGCCATAGAACCGATGAGTGCGATCGCTTCAAAAAGCCATAAACCCATAGTTGCACCGGCTATTCCTGTCATCAAGCGTTTTGATAATTCCACTATAGTCGCTTCTGATAACCAAGCAACAGCTATCTGAAAGACTATCCCTAAAATTAAACCTGATTTAGTTAGTGAGTTGGGTAAGGTCATTGTATCTAAATCTATGAGAGCTAGAGCTAATAACCAACTACAAAAAGCCCAATATCCCATAGTAAAAATTGAAAATTGAAAAACCCAAAATACTACTAAAAATATTATCCCTGTTAATGTCTCTACCAGTGGATAACGACGGGAAATTTTAGTTTGACAATAACGACAGCGTCCTTTTAATCGTAACCAACCGAAAACTGGGATATTATCATAGACCTTTAACCTATTTAAGCACTGCGGACAACGGGACGGAGGCCACAACACGGATAAGCCAGCGGGTAAGCGGTAAACCACAACATTAATAAAACTTCCCAGGGATGCTCCCAAAACAAAGATAATGATATTAATCAAAGAGTCCATATTATTAAATGCTCAGAACTAAGGACTAATATATATAGGACTCGATTTGATTCAACGGGATAAAGTATTCCTGTGGTAACAGTACGGGATATTGAGTAAAAACAACTTTACCACGATGAGTAACTTTACTAATGGCGACTCCTGTAGCTTTTCCTACTATTTCCGGGTGTACTTCACAGTAGGTATAGTAAATTTGACTAGCGGCTCTAATTATATTAGGGTCAATCAAAGAAGGTTGATTTTTGGGTGAAAAGTTTGCTTGTTCTTGTTTGAAAGCGTACACAATCTTGCTTTTATCTAAGTTGTTGATCTGAAATTTTTAACATTGTAGATGTTAAAACTTCCAGATTTATACTTTAACGTGATTTTAATTCGAGAATGTTCATTAGTGCTGCGCCCATAGCCTGACAACCAACAAGTTTCATTCCTGGTGACATAATATCTCCTGTACGATAACCTGCTTCCAAAACTTCTAAGACACTATTTTCAATTAAGTCTGCTGCTTCTGACTGATTTAAAGCATAACGTAACATCATAGCGGTACTTAGAACCTGTGCTAAGGGGTTAGCTTTGTCAAGTCCTGCAATATCCGGGGCTGAACCGTGAACTGGTTCATAAACACCAGGACCATCAGCACCCAAACTAGCGGAAGGTAACATTCCTATACTACCAGTTAACATAGCTGCTGCATCTGAGAGAATATCACCAAACAGGTTTCCTGTCACAATAGTATCAAATTGTTTGGGAGCGCGAACTAATTGCATAGCCGCATTATCTACATACAAGTGAGATAATTCAACATCAGTATATTCTGCGGAAAGTTGTGTGACGCGCTCACGCCAAAGTTGAGATACTTCTAATACATTGGCTTTATCTACAGAGCAGAGTTTTCCGCCCCGTTTTCGCGCTGTTTCAAAGGCTACGCGAGCAATACGTTCAATTTCTGACTCGCTGTAAACCATAGTATTTACACCGCGTTTTTCTCCGGTTTCCGTTGCAAATATGCCCTTAGGCTTACCGAAATAAATCCCGCCGGTGAGTTCACGCACGACCATGATATCTACACCTTCGACAATTTCCCGTTTGAGACTGGAAGCGTCAATTAACTGGGGGAGAATTTTCGCAGGGCGTAAATTAGCAAATAGCCCTAAACCAGCCCGTAGCCCTAATAAACCTGCTTCTGGGCGTAAATTGGCGCTAAGAGAGTCCCATTTGTAACCACCGATAGCTGCGAGTAATACGGAATCACTATGCCGACACATATCCAATGTGACAGCGGGTAGGGGTTCACCGGTTTCGTCAATAGCAGCGCCACCAATTAAAGCTGTGGAAAATTCAAAGCTAATATCAAAGGTTCTGCGGACGCATTTTAGCACGTCCACCGCAACAGCCATAATTTCTGGACCAATGCCGTCGCCAGGTAGTAGGGTAATGTGGTATTTTTGGGTCATGGTTGGGTTTTGCTGGGTGAATGTTTACAGACCAAATATCATACCTAGCAATTATCCCATATCAGGTGTTGATTTTTTTTGCTAGTTGCTAAATTGCATAAGATTTTCAGATAGGATAAATAATTGTCATAATTATCTGCGAATTTATATTTTAATTTAACTAAATTTTATCAATTTCAATGAGTTTTTGTCGAGATGTTACACCAGATTTAATTTGAATAGATGATTTAGGAACATCAAATTTTTTGGCTAATAGTTTAATTAGTTCTTCGTTGGCTTTACCGTCTATTGGTGGTGATTTTAAATGTATATTTAAACTACCGTCTGCTAATTCTTCAATCTTTTGTTGCTGGGAGTTTGGTTTGACTTTTACTCTTTTTTGCATGATATATTTGTTTTTATTTCTGTGATTTTCAAGGTAATTTATCTACTATTAAAGGTGCAGAGGAGTTAGATAAAGAAGGTGAAGGAGGAATTTTTGGGCGTTGCTGAATTGAGGTGTGAAAATCAAAAACTCCATTTCTTAACTTCTGACTTTTGATCTTTATCTACTTTCTCTTTCTCTATTTTTCTATGGAGATTTTAAGTCATACCTAACATTCTATTTACTTGTTGTAATGGTAAGGGTTTGCGTTCGATATTTTGGAAACATTCAATATTTTTTAGTTGTATGTAAGCAGTTTTGAAATTACTCGTTTTTAACAAAACAATGTCTTGATAAACTGCTTCTTGGGGAATTTTGATTTCTATTACCAAGTCTTGTAGTTGATTTTGGCTGATAGCTATATTCAAATATTTCAAAAAAACTTCTCTTTTTTTGGAACGAACAGTTACTAAATACCAATTATCAATGCTTTTTTCTGATGGGTTTGAATCTATAGTTTCGATTTTTGACATGATTGAATATCTGACTTTTTTTCAATTTATTTATGATTTGTTTGATTAATGTTGATGAAAATCTTCATTACTCAAATCACAGTTCCGACTTATTTAACCAATATTTGTAAGCTGCATAAGCTAGGGTGACTACTCCTGTTATAATAGCAGATTCATCAACTTCAAATTGTGGATGATGCAAGGGATGATTAATTATTCTCTCTTCATAGCCTACACCCAAGCGAAACATTGCACCAGGGGCGTGTTCTAAATAAACAGAAAAATCTTCTGCACCTAAAGATGGTTCTGGTAAAATCTGTACACGCTCATTAGTCCACGCTTCTTCGGCTGCTGATTGTAATAGCTGCGTTAGTATGTTATCGTTTTGGACACTGGGTACACCTTGACGATAATTAACTTGATATTTCGCATTATAAGAATTACAAACGTTAGCTACTATGTTCTCAATCCAATTTGGTAAATTATCACGAGTTTCTGGATGTAGCGATCGCACTGTACCCAATAATTGTACTCTATCAGCAATTACGTTTGGCGCTCTCCCACCATTTATCTTACCAATACTCAATACTACGGGACGCAAAGGATTTTGGGTTCGACTAATCGCTTGTTGTAATGATGTAATTACTTGTGATGCAATCCAAATCGCATCTATGGCTTCATGGGGACGCGCACCATGTCCAGATTCACCGATAATAATAATCTCTAAATCATCTGCTGCTGCTGTTAATGCGCCATAACGAATACCAATTGAACCTGCACGAATGGAAGGAAAAACGTGCAACCCTAAAATGGCCGCAACATTACTCATAACTCTATCTTTTATCATCCAATTGGCACCTTGAGCTATTTCTTCTGCTGGTTGGAATATAAACCTCACTTTTCCCCCTAATTCTGAGGCAATTTGGGAAAGTATCATCGCTGTTCCCAGACCTACTGTAGTATGAATATCATGTCCACAAGCGTGCATAACTCCGGGAATTCGAGAAGCATATTCTAAACTTGTACGCTCTTGAATGGGTAAAGCATCCATATCAGTGCGAATTGCCAGTACACTATCACTATATTTAGTGCCTTTTAATTCACCAATCACACCTGTTCTGCCTATGCCCTCTTCTACGTGCAGTCCATTAGCAGATAATACGCCAGCGATAAAAGCAGCGGTTTGATATTCTTCTCCACTTAATTCTGGATGTGCATGAATATGTCGGCGGATTTCGATTAGTCGAGGTGATATAATTGTTGTTAGCTCTTTGATTCTATTTAGCATGGCCATAATTCTCATGTAATTAACTGATTATTTCATCATAGGAAAGTATTGACATCTAAAATGCTACTGACGTAACCAGAAAAGTTGGAAAATTTGCTACTTAGGTAAATTTCAAAGATAAAAAAATAATTAAGAATATACAAAAGTTATATAAATTGTTATTACAGAACTATGCAAATGGGAACAAAAAGTGTATATTGGTTTCAACTTGAGTATACCGAAAGATTTATAGTCTATCAATTATGAGATACCTCTGGTTCACCAAAAAATGAACCGGGGGTATCTGTTTTTTGGTGAGGTTTTTACCTCCAACCCAACCAACGTAAACAAGGACTAATTAAGTAATAGCTGATACTTAAAGAAAAACTAATCAAGATACTCATAAAACTAAAAAAACCGAGAGGTGAAAATATGTCAAACCCTTGCGGTTCTACAGAAAAATGAAATAAAGATAGTCCTAATCCTAAGTGAGTAAAAACACTTATTAAATTAGCACTAAACAAACTAGTAATTACAGTATAAGCTATTTTATGAGTGCGAATACCTAAACCTAGTGTCAGTAGAGGAAATGATATCAAAATCCATATTACTAAATTGTGACTATGATTTTGAGTGGGGATGAATTGACAAGCTATCAAGCTTAAACTATAACCAATAAAACCCATGAAAGCAGAAACGAGAAACCGTCGCTTTTGTCCAAAACAACCTGACAAACTTAGTCCCCAAGCTGTTCCTAAACCCGCAAAAGCATAGACTAGGATTTCTAAGGATATATACGGTTGATTTTCGACCAGTGTTGGTAATTGATAGGCTAGTAATTCTGTCCAGCGATCGCCTAAACTGGTATAATCAGCCATAATAAAACCAATTATACTGGCTATTATAGTGCAAATACTAGTTAAAATCATTACCCAAATAGTCACAAAACAAGCACATAAAAACTTAAATATTCCCCGGATAATTAGTAAAGTTGTTTTACTGATCAATTGAAAAAACTGAGTAATCAATTTTACTAAATATTCACCAATACGGGTAAATAATCCTTTCTGTGGTAATGGGTAAGCAATTTTTAATAGTCTTTTGTGAATAATACCTGCTTCCCCTGGACGCGATCGCACATCATCTTGTATCATCTCATCTAGCAAATCTGCTAAATCTGGTTTAATCTGACAATAATTACGCCACTGTAACTTTCCAGTGAGACTGTTTTCCAAATCAGGTGGATATTTACCAGTTAGTAGTTCAATTATGGTTCGTCCCAAAGCATAAAAATCTGCTCCAGGACCGACATTATAACCATAAATTTGTTCTTGAGGACTATAACCGGACGAGTATAAGCGTGTAGATGTAGGATGAGATTTTAAAACTGAACCACTAACTTGTTTAGCGCCCCCAAAATCAATGAGGACTAATTGATCATCCTTGAGGGGTTTAGCGGGTGTAGAGGTCCGTAACATTAAATTAGAAGGCTTGATATCTCGGTGAATAATTTGGCGCTTGTGTAACTCCTGTAAAATCTGTACAACTTGAATAAACCAACACAAAACTAAATCTTCTGGACAACCTTGAGGGAAATTTATTAATACTTCCTCTAAAGTGTAGCCATAGATTTTTTCCATCACTAAACATGATAATTGAAGGGGTTGAGGATTGATCAGATGGACTTGAAAATAGCCATCACTGTCAACTTTTGGAACACCATTGACACGGAAATTACTTAAAACTTCCGCCTCTTGCATGAACAATTCAAGTGCCTTAGCTGAAGTATCTACAAGCACCTTGAGGACTTTTTCTGTTTGTGTCTTTTCATCCCAAATTGTATAAATTTGAGCAAATCCTCCTGATCCTAATAGTTTAAGAGGGAAGTAACGTTCTAACAAATGCAACTGTGCGCCACAACTGTTACAAAATTTGTTTCCCCAGGGTTGGGGATAAGGACGTTGACAATGA
Source organism: Dolichospermum sp. (assembly GCA_046070105.1). Taxonomy (GTDB): domain Bacteria; phylum Cyanobacteriota; class Cyanobacteriia; order Cyanobacteriales; family Nostocaceae; genus Dolichospermum. The sequence continues at coordinate 5,716 of JBJUHT010000150.1, read as the reverse complement.
GGGTTTATGCAGTGAACCGCACTCTGAGTGTTCTGGGTCAAAACCACGAAAATACAAAGGCTGGATTGATTTTAGCCTTTCTTGAGCATTGTGGATATAGATTAAACCAAAATGATCAAAAAATCTTCTGAAAACACGAATTATTCCAATCAATTCAGATCAGAAATGATGGGTCTGACCCCCTATTAATTATCCGGTAAAATGTCATCAAAAAAGATTAATAATCAACCTCCAAAAAAATTTTAAAAAATGCCAAATTGGCAACCATGGTCAAAAGAACCAGGCTAAATTATATTAGACAAGGGAAAACAAAAGATTTTTAAGAAGTTGAGTCAACTAAAATAGGTCTTTTGTATTCCCTAAAAAATCAATAGAATTAGTATTTGCTGCATAGGAATACCTGCTAAATATAGGCCTGAACGTTAACCTGCAAATTACCCCCCTAATTAACGGGTTTAGTCTATATGAATAAATTCCTTAACGCTTCAGCAGCAAATGGTAGAGTGGGAGAGAAAGGCGCTTGGTAATGCCTCCTCCCACTCTCTTTTTATGGGCATTTTTTCCTCTGTTTTCCATAGAATAGACGAGATTCATATATAGTGAGTATTACCCAACAACCAATTTAAATGCTGTGGTAATAATGTTGCTAAATCATAATTATTGATTATCGTCTTTCTAGCAGCAGTACGAATAGGAATCATATCTTGGGAATTGTCTAAAGCCATATTGACTTTGTTAGCAATTTGTTGGGGAGAAAAGAAATCTACCAACAGTCCATTTTTACCATTTTCAATTACTTCTAGAACTGGTGGGGTATCAGAAGCTATTAATAAACATCCTGTGGACATAGCTTCTAACATTGACCAAGATAAAACAAAAGGACGGGTTAAATAAATATGGGCTGAGGAAGCTTGTAAAACTTGCAGATATTCATGATAAGGTAGCCTACCAGTAAAGTGTAATCTGGATAAATCCAAATCTAACTTTTCTAACATTAATTGTTTATAGGTTTTACCATCTGGTAGAGTTTTTCCATAAGCTACCCTATCTTCCCCCACAACTACAACATGACAATTTGGTCGTTGTTGTTGAATTAATGCTACTGCTGCCATGAACTGAGGAAAACCGCGATAAGGTTCCATTCCTCTGCCCACATAGGTTACTAATTCTGTAACTTGAGAAAGGTCAAGATTAATGCGGGGTAAAACTAATTTAGCATTTGGCTGAGGCTGAAAAAAATTAGTATCAATCCCATCGTGACAAACACTGATTTTACTATGATATTCTAAGGGAAATTGTTGTCGTTGCCAATTAGTAGGAGAAAGACCACGATGACAATTATATAAATCAATTAAAATCGGGGTATTTTTGACACGAATACGACATAAATCATCTGCATTTAATGGTTCACTGGGATCAAAATCAGCATCAGAACCGTGAGCATGATAAAACCATTCAAAGAAACACAATAATTCCGCTTTTGGGAAAATTTCTTTCATAAATAATGTCGGACCCCAACCCGAATGACCGTAAATTATATCGGGAATAAAACCTTGTGTTTTCAAGTTTTCTGCCATTCGATATACAGCTTGTCCAGTGATCACTGCATTTTCTAAATTACGAACATAATGATGAGTTTGGGGTGCAGCTTGACGGGAAGGCTGATAGATAGCCTTAAATACCCCCGGTATTGTTCCTTCCTGACGATTAGTACCAAATACAATTTGGTAATTGCTATCTTGGGCTAAAGCTGCGGCTAAATGACGAAATTGAGCGGGAAAATTGGGATGTAAAAATAAAATTCGTTTGCTAATGGTGGCATTTTTCATATACAGCAAGTTCACCAAGAGATTGAGGTACACCTTGTGCAGGCAGGATGCCTACACCACAACAGTTTTATTATTAAAATCTGTACTTTGTGAATATCGGAATTTTTTGAGTCATTAATCAAAGTTACAGCATTTTCCGCTTGTGATGAGGCACAAAATTGAACCATGAAACTCCTGTGGTGCGGTTATCTTGTCCGCTAGATATGTACCTCAGAACACTGGGAATTGCTGTATTTTATTTTTCTAAACGCACCGCATACCACTGTAAATATTTTCCCAATCCAACATCTAAATTACAACTTGTATTTAGTAAATATTGTGCTTTTTCGGTGACAGACTGGAATTTTTGTACATCCGGCGGTAAATCTTGATCTGCAAGTTGTGATACAATTTCCTCTAGTTTTGTTAATAATTCAGCCGCTGTGAGCAATTGTTCTGGTTGATTTGTTTCCAAAACCACGAAATCGTCCTCTTGATACATTAATGAATTTGGCATTTTTGGTAATGGGTAATGGGTAATAGGTAATGGGTAATGGGTAATGGGTAATAGGTAATGGGTAATAGGTAATGGGTAATGGGTAATGGGTAATGGGTAATGGGTAATAGGTAATAGGTAATAGGTAATGGGTAATAGGTAATAGGTAATGGGTAATGGGTAATAGGTAATAGTTTACCACTGACAACTAACTAATAATTAATAATTAATAACTAATAACTAATGACTACGATGGATATACTGGTAAAGTAAAATGAAACCAGGCACCACCTTGGGGAGATGAATCTACCCAAATTTGACCGTAGTGAGCGCGGATAATGCGTTGACATAAACAAAGACCAATTCCGTAACCATCTACGTTTTGATCGCGTTGGAGACGGAAAAGATGCTCAAAAATACGATCGCGGTTCTCTTCAGGAATACCAGGACCGCTATCACCAATACTAAATTCCACTTTTTGTGTAGTGCGATGTAGTCCCGACAAACTAATAATACCACCCACAGGTGTATATTTGATGGCATTATCTAAAAGATTAATTAGTGTTTGTCTAATGCGGGCTGGATCTGCATACACTAATGGTAAATCTTGAGGAATATCTGTTTCTATAGTTTGGGATTTGCTAATATAGCGATCGCTCAATTCCTCTAACACCTCTAAACATAGTTCCCCTAATTGTACTTTTTCGGGTACAATTGGCAACTCTGTATCTTGACCAAACCCTACTTGCAAAAGATCAGCAATCATCCGATCAATAATCCGTGTTTGTGCGCGAGCTTGTTTTAATAAATGCAGTGTCATGGCTGGTTTTAAGCGAGGAAACTCCCCTGTTTCTGGATTGTAATTAGACTGAAGAGTTTCAATAGCGATCGCTGCTGCCGTGAGAGGATTGCGGAGATCATGGGCTAAAATAGCAATGACACGGTTTTTAAACTGTAGCTGTTCTTGGAGTTTCTCCTTTTCTTGCTTGAGCCGAAAAATTTCATCTGAGAGTTGGATTAATGCCGATGAAGCAGCAACAGAATGTATGGTATGCTTGGATGATACCAATTGACTATTTTCATCCAGATGTTCTTGTAAATCCTCCTGTAATTTCAAAAATGTATCCACTGTGGTTTGCCAACGTGGCCACCAAGTTTTTAACTGTGGGATGATATTAGTACCAGCGATGGTTTGTTGTGGTTCTGGATGAATTTTCACCAAAGCAGGAGTTGCTATTAACTTAAAGTGTTCCGCTAAATAAGGCTGCTGTTCAACATCAATAAGTTGCAATTCAAAACTATACACAGCCTCTAATTCTTTTAAGTAAGCGCGGACTTGTTGTACTTGTTGTCGAGACTTAGGTCGTCCATCAACAAACAGCAATAATTGGAGTGGAGCCTCAGAATAGATAGGCTGATCCTGGGAAACTTGCATGACATCTTGTTTCAGCACTGGTAACAACCTGGAGACGCTTTACAGAAAATGAAACAGAAAATAAAATTGACTAACATTGGTCAATAGCCGTTGTTTTTTCCAATTTAATATCTATTTTAGATTTTTCCTACTGTAGTCCGATCTCGGTTTTTGACATCAGAGGAATTTTTGCGAAGTTTTGCTGACCTTTACCTTGATTTTTACACTTATTAGCCCGAATTTCCCACTAGATGCCCAGAAAATCAAATTTCCCCTTGACCTGTTATTAAAAATGCTAAGGTTAAAAGTGAAAATCAATTTGTGATTTCTTTGTGTTTTTCCGTAACTACCCTGCTGCTTTCTTGAGTTTAGCTGTTCTACTGTCTTCCTTAACAGCTTGTACTAACAGTCCATCTGCCAAAAACCTGGAACAGTCATTGGCTGCTGATCCTGGGCTGCAAAATACTCCTGTTCCCTTTGCTAAAGGGACTAGTCAGCAAGTAACACCAGACCCAAACACATCAACAATTAAGTTACCGGCTGATTTTCCCCCAGAGATCCCGATTTATGCCAATGCTGAATTACAAGAAGTTACACCAGCTAATTCTGAAAATAAAATCTCTGTTCGTTGGGGAAGTTCTGATCCTAGTAATTTAATTACCAGCTTTTATCGTCAACAATTTCAGGCTCAAAATTGGCTTGTTCAACAGCCAGAAGAGGATTTCCAGGGTACTTTTACAGCCCGACGTAATGATTTACTCATTACTGTAACAATTCAGCCACAAACTGTTACCAAGGCTGCACCTAATCAACCCCAAACAGCGACGAAATTATTAATTGAATATTCGTCTCCTTCCCAAACTACAGCTACTAATTTAGTCACCCCCCCAGATAACCCCCAATTTATTGGTCCGGTATTGCCTAAAACCAATAATACCAAAATAGTCACCCCACCAACCCACAAATCGGCAACTTTAGCCACCTCAGAATTTATTGATCTACAGAAAGCACCCCCAGAATGGCGATCGCATATACAAGATTTAGCATTATTAGGCGTATTTGCTATTGATTCCCAAACTACTCCAGAATTTCAACCTGATCAAATTATCACCCGTCGAGAATATGCTCGCTGGTTGGTTAATGCTAATAATACCATGTATTCTAATAATCCAGCTAAACAAATTCGATTGGCATCCCCTAGCACTCAACCGGCTTTTAGGGATATACTGTCTCAAGATGCTGATTTTCCCTTAATTCAGGGATTAGCAGAAGCAGGTTTAATTAATAGCATTTTATCAGGAGATGCAACAGCGGTTTTATTTCGCCCTGACGCGCCTTTAACGCGAGAACAATTACTTTTATGGAAAGTTCCTTTAGATACCCGCCAAGCCTTACCTAGTGCTAATTTAGAAGCTGTTAAACAAACTTGGGGATTTCAAGATGCAGGTAATATAGAACCAAAAGCATTAAAAGCCATTTTAGCTGATTTCCAAAATGCTGAACAATCAAATATTCGCCGCGTTTTTGGCTATACAACGTTATTTCAACCGAAAAAACCCGTAACTCGTGCAGAAGCCGGTGCAGCTTTATGGTATTTCGGTACTCCAGGTGAGGGAATTTCAGCCACAGAGGCCTTAAAGTTGAAAAATTAAACTAATAACTGGTAATGGGTAATGGGTAATTGGTAATTGGTAATTGGTAATGGGTAATTGGTAATGGGTAATGGGTAATGGGTAATTGGTAATTGGTAATTGGTAATGGGTAAAACGAAAGGTAAAGTTACCCTGTTCCCTGTTCCCTGTTCCCTGTTCCCTGCTACCTGTTCCCTGTTCCCTGTTCCCTATTCCCTGTTCCCTGTTCCCTGTTCCCTTGTCATATTGATTCTAAATAACGCCTTAACTTACTACTAAACCAATCAATAACTGTCACTACTAACAATAGCACTAACATCATAGTTGTCGCTTTAGTATATTCAAATCCGTCTATATAGCTTTTCAA
>JBJUHT010000149.1:0-3748 GCA_046070105.1 Dolichospermum sp. | reverse complement strand
TCTGGTTTATGAGGATGTTTTTTGATTCTTTGTTTCGCGCAAGTCATGAAAGAATGAACCACGAAGGAGCGAAGAACACGAAGGAAAGAAGGTTTCAGAGATATTTTGCGTAAGTCTTATTGATTTTTTTCTCTCGCAGAGACGCACAGGCGCAAATAGGAGTGTGAGTTTGTGGTATTAGTAGGTTAGGTTTGGTTTATGATGTTAAGGGTGTATATTTTATAATTATGGCTGCAAATAGAATTAAAATTGCTCAAGATAAGGCTGAGTTAGTTAAATCGTTACTAGCTTCTAAGGAAACACCAGGACTTTTCCAAACTTATGTGGAGGTGATGATATTTGCAGCAGCATTAGGAATAAAGTATAAAAAAAGTGTTCCTTTGCGAGATACTACAAAAAGAGACCCTTCTCCAATTCCACAAGAAAATTTTGCTTCACTTGGGTATGACAAAATTATAAAATTATTAGGAATTGTTGAGACAAATGATATCCAAATACTTGCTTCTAGAGAAGATGAATATGAGGATAAACGGACTCAAATATTTGAAGAATATGCTAATGGGGGATTAGAAATATTACAAACTGAATTACGCGGAGTTGTTGATTATGAAATACAATTTCTATTGATTTTAAGAAAAGCAATAGATTATCAAGAAAATAATATAGAAGGAGAATTTAATTTAACTAAATTTTTAAAATAATCCATTTTCTTTGCGTTTTTTAACAAGTAGTGAAATATGAATAATCTTCGTTTTTATTGTGAGAAGTTTTCTAATTTAAGAGTAAGTAATAGCCGAAAACGTGGTAATGCTCAATATAAACCAATATTACTTTTAACCGTAATTGATTTGATTATGAGAGGAGTTATTACCAATAATCAAATTTTTGTCTCAGATGAATTAATTCAAGCTTTTAATAAATATTGGAATGTTATTGGCTCACAATCTTATAAAGGGGGTTTACACTATCCATTTTTTCATCTGCAAAGTGAGAGATTTTGGCACGTAGAAATTAAAGCAGGTTTTAATAATTTACAACCAAAAACAACTAATCAATTAAAACAGGCTGTTGAATACGCATATTTAGACAGTGAATTATTTAACTATTTACAAGATGAATCTTCTCGAAAAGAATTAATTGATTCACTTGTAGCCGCTTTTTTCTCGGATAATGAAGATGAAATTGAAGAATTTTTACAAATTAATCAAACTTTTCAAGACTATCCAGAAGTAGAAAAACTAGATGATATTGAAAATTTGCCTAACAACCCTAAATGGAGTTTAAAAAAAACACTAATTAGAAATGCTTTTTTTAGAAAAGCTGTTGTTTCTGTATATGATTGTAAATGCGCTTTCTGTGGGTTAAAAGTTACTAAAACTGGTAATCAAAATATTGTTGACGGCGCACATATAAAGCCGTTTTCTACATTTTATGACAGTAGAATACATAATGGAATAGCACTTTGTAAAAATCATCATTGGGCTTTTGATAGAGGTTGGTTTGCTGTTGATGAAAAATACAAAATAATTGTTAGCAAAGACTTAGAAGAAATATCTCCCCATGCTAGAACAATAACAGAATTTCATGGGGAAATACTCATATTACCTAAAGTAGAGAAGTATTTTCCAGATATTGAAGCTTTACAATGGCATCGTTATCATATATTTCAGCCTTAATTAGCTATTATTATAAAATAACCGGAAGTCCTACATCTTGAGGTTTTACCAATTTTCCATCAAAACCTATAGTTTGTTCTTCTATGGTCCTAGCATTAGCTAAAGCCTTACGTAAACCAGTAACTTCTATTTTTTCGGTCATTCCCCCCAAAATGTAAATCAATAACTTCACCGCTAAATCTTTTCCTACTACTTGTACCCGCTTTTTATTCGGATCATATAAAACTCCATACCATAAAGATTGAGGATATTCCATACCACTAAAACCCCCTTGACGGTCAAATTTTTCTAACTTTTTAAAAATATCCGTCAAAGCAAAATCTTTTTTAAATACCAAATTTCCCAAAGCTTGCGCTAAAGCAATTTGAGAAACTGGACGAAATAGCATATTTCCCTCACCCCCTTCTTTTTCAAAATGGAAGCGACGTAAAACTGTTGTTTCTTCATGTTCTAATATTTTATAACTGGGAAGATCAGCTAAATGATCAAAAAGTAATCTAAAATCTGCAATTCCTTCCTGAATTTCTTCATTTTCTGGACGCATGGGAATTAATCCTTTTTCTAAAGGTTTCCAGTGAGGAAACTTTTGCCCCAAATATCTTTCAGACATATCTTGTAGGGCTTGTAAAGTGGTTAAAACTGTAGAATTAGCGGCTACGGTAGCACTATTCCAATTAACACGAGGATTGCGATTTGGCTTTTGTTCTAAAAGTGGATGTGTAACGGCAATTTTTCGCGCTACAATAGCAAAACCATCATCTTCATTTAATTGTGCTAACTGACCTTTACTTAAAGGTGCAGCCATCAAATTTACATGAACAAAAATTGATCTGATTCGTCGTTTTGCTTCTGTATGAGTTTCTCCAGCATTGACCGCACAAATAAATTCAATACCAATTTTTTCTTTAGATAAACTTTGTAAATAAGCAGGTTCTACTTGATATTTATCTATCAAATCAGATAAAGTAATAAAAGTTTCATCAGCAGTTTTATCTTTTTTATAACGTTGGAGTTTACCAGATTTAATTAATTCCATTAAACCCTGTACACCCATTAATCTATGTTGACCATCTAAAGCATAAATTGTCACATTTTCTTCAGAAATATTCAGTAAACCAACCTTACCATCTTTATCTAAAGGTATAAAATCAGTAGTCGCTTTTTTAGCCCGTCCTTGACTATCCCACTCCGCTGCTTTGGGGTTATCCACCCAAGGTTGATTAATTACTACCAAAACAGCCGGAAATTTATGGTTTTTTCTTGCTGCTAAATACTGTACTAACGGTGCTTGACGCGACCAATCTACAGGACGTTGTTGAATGTCATCAATACTATCAGCGTCAATTTCGATATTTTCCGTATCTGGGTTGTACTTTTTTTGCAGGAGGGGTAAACCTGACGCAAAATGTACCCGTCCCGCGAACCATTCCAAGGTGACAGAACCTATATAAGCCTCGATACCACCCATTTCTGTCTTTTGGACAAGAATTTGGTCTTTTTTCTCTAAAAACCTGTCTAGCAGTAAAGCTAATACCTGTTTATCGTTATTTTCCCGTTCTAGATACTCATTAGCGAGTTGATTATTTAGTGTGTTTGTACTATCATTCATGTTAATTTTTAAAAACTTATTGACTAATTGTTGCTTTATTATCCAAAAAAATGGATACTAATGATGTTATTTTTAAAAATATTATGTTACACGCGTAAATATATGTTTATTTATATACTAAATAATTCTATTATGCTACGGGGAAGTATTGATTTTAGGTTCATGTATCTACAAGTAGGGGAAAAATGACTTATTCACAACAGCCAGAAAATAAAAATCAGCAAAATCGTACTGTACCGGAGTTAGTGGAGTATATCCAAGCTTTGACTACAGAAATTCAAGAATTGTATTGTTTAGATGAGATACCTTGGGTGGTAGGGTATTCAGGGGGAAAAGACAGCACTGCTACTTTACAGCTTATTTGGAATGCAATTTCTGGACTCCCACCGGAAAAAAGAACTAAACCAATTCATGTAATTACGACAGATACAGGAGTAGAAAATCCCTATGTTTCTGCTTGGGT
>JBJUHT010000148.1:0-7097 GCA_046070105.1 Dolichospermum sp. | reverse complement strand
GTCAACACTAACCCACTGGTAACAGCAATTATAGCTATTTCCACCGCTTCTAGACCTAAGAATACACTCAAACTAATGGCCAAGGCACAGACGGCTAAATGAATGCGAAAATTGCGTTGAGTCTGAAAACCATAGGTAATTCCCGCCCAAGCATACTTAAAACTAACTAATAAATTAGAGGCAATTTGCCAGGAAAATTCCCTGTCCTTAGACACAAGCGGTGGTAAACTGTTACTTGTTGGTGATGATGAGAGTTTTGAGGACATAGATAAAAAAATATGATATGTGACAGAGTGAGAATCTACCGATTTTCATAGCCAGATTAACTTTGAGGCAATTGTAAGCTATTTTAAATAGCGACACTATGAAGTAATTACTAAGATTCTCAATTTTAAATATACATCTACTAGACCTCTAAGTTAATAATCATACCTATATTCTTGAGTAAAATAACTTGTTGCTGTAGCATTTCTATCAAACTCTTTTCCGTAGGATGATCCCATCCTAACAAATGTAATAAACCATGGGCTGTTAACCAAGCTAATTCTGTAGATAAGCTATGTTCTTGCTGTTGCGCTTGTCGCTGTGCTGTTTCTACAGAAACAATAATATCACCTAAATACAAAGGCATAGACATGAGCATTTCCTCGCTTTGTGGTAAATTTGCTTCTAGAGATGCAAAGGCTAAAACATCAGTAGGTTTATCCTGTTCACGGTATTGGAAATTGAGGGTTTGAATCTCTGTATCATTTGTTAATCGCAAACTCACTTCATAACTAAGTGCAGCTGGTAAATATTCACCAAGACTTTCTAACCACTCCTGAAACCAATTTTCCCAAGTTTCGGGAGGAATTAGGGAAAAACCCTCAACACAATTTTCTAAATATAATTCTACTTGTAAAGACACAATTTTTACTCCCTTAGCGGGTTAGATACGCTAAACCAACGAGGACAGACAATAGTCCTACAGCAGTTAACGCAAAGTGTTTGAGGGAAGTACCGCCTTTTCTGACCATATTCCGCATGGCTAGTTTAACATAGCTGGGTTGGGGTTCTTTGGTAGGGGACTTGTCCATAGTTAATTTCTCCAATAATTTCCTTTATTACTTTAACAGGTTACAGGGAAATAGGACTCAGGAGTGCAGACTAAGTTGTTACGCAGCTAAATTGTACAATCCTAATATGGCTAGATGTTGTGGTGCGGGCATCCTGCCCGCTATAATTATACAAATTAAATGCAGTACAGCTTATGAACCTAAATTAAGCTATTACACAGCCAAATTATACAATCCTCAACAAAACGTAAATACCTCTTTTTTTCTCTCTACTGCTGCTTCCTCTGTGTCCTCTGTGGTTCGTTCCCAAAAAAGAATTGCTATCTTTAATCACTGGCTATCCTGATTCTGATAGTATAACTAAGCGTCCCTTCCTTTCCCTAACCTTCTACTATCTGATTTTCTTGTCTTAAATAGGCTTGAATAAACATATCAATTTCACCATTCATAATATCAGTAATGGCTGTTGTTTCTACGTTTGTACGCAGGTCTTTAACCATCTGATAAGGATGAAATACGTAGTTACGGATTTGATTACCCCAAGACGCTTCCACCATATCACCACGAATTTCCGCTATTTCTTGGGCGCGTTGTTCTTTGGCTATAATTAGTAGTTTAGCTTTGAGACGAGCTAGGGCTTTTTCTTTATTTTGCAGTTGTGACCGTTCTTCCGTACAACGGACTGCTATCCCTGTGGGAATGTGAACTATGCGGACTGCGGTTTCTACTTTGTTGACGTTTTGTCCACCTTTACCACCAGAACGGGTAGTGGTAATTTCTAAATCTTTTTCGGGAATGTCTAATTTGACGGTATTATCTATTTGTGGCATCACTTCCACTCCCGCAAAACTGGTTTGTCGTTTACCGTTAGCATTAAAAGGGGAAATTCGTACTAAGCGATGAGTACCCATTTCAGAACGCAAATAACCATAGGCGTAGCGTCCGGTTATTTCTAGGGTGGCGGATTTAATGCCCGCTTCGTCACCTTCGGATTCTTCTGCTAAGGTAACTTTATAACCATGATCTTCTCCCCAACGGGTATACATCCGCATTAACATAAATGCCCAGTCTTGCGCGTCTGTACCACCTGCACCAGCGTTAATTGTCAGGACTGCACCTTTATCGTCGTAGGGTCCAGAAAGTAGTTGTTGTAATTCCCATTGATCTAGATCATGATTGAGTTTGTTAATGGTAGACTCGGCTTCTTGCAATAGCGCTGTGTCTGTTTCTAGTTCCAATAGTTCAACAACTACCCTAGTATCGTCTAAATGGGAATGCCACTGGTAATATTGCTCTAAATGGGATTTTAAATCATTGAGTTCTTGTAGAGTGTTTTGGGCTTGGGTTTGGTCTTCCCAAAATTGTGTTTGGGCGGAAATTTGTTCTAAGTCGTGAATTTTGGCTTGGAGTGCGGGTACGTCAAAGATAGTCCTGGGTTTTACCCAGGCGGCTAGACAATGTTTCGATTTCGCGTTTTAGTTCTAATACGTCCATAATTTTGGCTACTGGCAGGGATGTGATATCTTTGGCGAGTTAATTGGATAACTGGCATTTCATATTCTACTGGATTTTGGTCAGAAGAAAGAAGGAGTTGTAATTATATCATAATATATATCATAGATTTTGGGTTGGGGTATTCTGGGCTTTTGTGCGGGCTTCTATAGCTTGTTGGTAATCTGGTTTATATTCTATAGCTTTATCGTAGGATGCGATCGCCTCTTTGTACTGTTGCATATTTAATAGCGCATTGCCGCGACTATACCAACTTTCATAATGATTGGGTTTATAACGGATAGCTTTATTATAGGATGCGATCGCTTCTGGATATTTTTGCAACCTATATATTATGACTATTTTGCCACAGAAAAATGAGAAGATTTTAATTTTCCAATGCCAAATTATAAGCTTTAACTAACAAATCAATGCCAGTAATTGCCCCACCCACAACAACAGCATTAGCGCCTAAATCTAAGGCTTTTTTAGCCATTTGTGGTGAAGAAATACCACCTTCACAAATCACAAAAGTGTCAAGATTTTCTACTATTTTAGTCAGTAATTCCCAACCAGGAGGAGAAAAGTCTTGAGTTTCCCCAGTATAGCCAAAAAGAGTAGTTCCCACAATATCCGCACCCGCATTAACAGCTAATTGTGCTGCTTGATATGTATCTACATCTGCCATAACCGGCTTATTTAATTGATCATGAATCAAATTAATAATATTTGCTAACTTTTCATCACCGGGACGATATCTAGTAGTAGCATCTATAGCTATAATATCAGCACCTGCTGCCGCTACGGCCACAGCGTGATGAAATTGTGGTGTAATATATACATCAGAACCAGTTATTACTTGTTTCCAAAGTCCGATAATGGGAACTTGGACTTTTTTCCGCACCGCTTCGATATGAATAGGTGTATCAATTCTCACTCCTACAGCCCCATTATTGACTGCTGCTTGTGCCATTGCAGAAATTACATAAGGATCATGTAATGGGGAGTTTATGGGTGCTTGACAGGAAACGATTAATCCTTTTGGTAAGTTAGTCATGTTTGATATTGCCTAAAAGTTGTAATAAAATACTGTCAGTCATGCTTTATTTCTTGAATAATGCTTAGTAATTCAGTTGGACTATAGCATTAAATAAATTAATAGAGAAGCTGAGGAAAGGCTCACGCTCTAGCAAAATATCAAGAACAATATTGGTATCAAATACAATTTTCAAAGATACTTCTCCTCTAAATGTTTTTTATAGTCTGCTACATCAACATGATAACCTTTCAAAACACCAACTAGCGATCGCGTAATTGGCAAAATTTCATCATTGCTAGTTTGGTGTAACAATTCTCTCTGTTCAATTAATAAATCATGGGTGGCTCGTCTGCTTTGCTCTTCTAATAACATTTTTTCCACAGCTTTCTGTACTAATAGCTGCATATCAGGCATTTCCAAAAGTTGTTTTCCCAATTCATCAGGTAACTCAATTTTAACTTGCATAAAATCCTCCATTAAAACGGCGGTTTAATTCTTAATTCTTCACAGAATAATGCAATTATAGCATCTGTTACCTGACAATGAATTTATTTATTGCCTCATTTAATGCTAACGTAAAAAGCCTAATTTGTAAACTCGAAATTTTCGTTAATTCTTTAATTTTACTGGCACAATCTCAACTATCTAAATGTTGCATAGTTGAAAATTTATCTTTAACGTAGGTTACTAGTTAGGTAAACTGTCAGAATCAGGATATACAGGATGAAAACAGGGATTTTATCACTAATTACCTATTATCAGCTTTAACTAAATAACTAGCAATTTCAGTTATTTAATGGTAATTTGTCCGTTCATTAGCATGGGAAGTAACCAATCTCTTAATTGGGTTTGTTTAAAAATATCTGTAAAAATATTATTTTCTGAATTATAAACCGCATTTTTTAGCGATAAGTATTCATAACTTAATCGCTGTAAATGTAGAATTGATGGCAGTTTTACCCTAGAATTTTCGTTAAAAGTCATAAGATAACAAGGTTTTCAGACTGATATGGAAATACCGTGATAATTATTCCAGACTATGGTAATTATACCATAGATAAATCACTTAGTTAAAGTGCGATTCTAATAATTTTATCTAATTTCCATGGATGACAGTATAGCTCGTCTTTCACCCCGGTTTTCACTTTCTCTGAAAATCTGTTGATACCAAGGAAACTCTTATAATATTACCATATCCCACCTCAGGATTTGTGGAAACGCTATCTACTACAATAGTAGGGGGTGTTGGGTTTTGTTCCCATACAACCCAACCTACAATAAATGTTATGTCATTATTAATCACCAATTATGCACCGTATAAATGCTACTGCTGGAGGCTGGAATCAGTCAGAGGGTTTATTTTTCCTAGAACAAACTATAGCACCATTTGTGGCGATTACAGCAGCAGATACTGATATTCAAACTCTAGGAACTGTAGTTTCTCAATTACCTGATGAATTTCCAGAAATTCGAGTCGCTAATTTATTACAACTACAACAACAAATCAGTATAGATACTTATAGCGAACAAGTATTAGAATCAGCGCAAGTAATTGTTCTGCGTCTTATTGGTGGAAGTTCTTATTGGAATTATGGTCTAGAAGTTATACAGGAAATTGGAGAACGTAATGGCACAACCCTAATTATAATGCCAGGAGATGACGGACTTGATCTTGATTTAATCTCTAAATCTACAATTGCTCCAGAAATTGTCCAGAAAATCTGGCAATATTTTCAAGAAGGTGGTACAGAAAATTTCCTCAATGCTTTAAAATTTATCGCTGATACGGCTTTATTAACAGAATTTAATCCTCCACCTCCACGACCTGTTCCCCGTGTGGGTTTGTATGGGAGGTTAGGAACTGAGAATAATACCCAATTACCAATTACCCATTACCCATTCCCAAAAGTTGGGATTTTGTTTTATCGCGCTCATTATTTATCAGGAAATACTAAAGTTATTGATGCTTTGTGTAATGCTTTGTTAGAGAAAAATTTACAACCTGTACCAGTTTTTGTCTCTTCATTGCGTGAACCGGGTGTAAGTGATAAATTATCTGAATGGTTTACAGATCAAAATGGGGTAAATATTAGTTTATTAATGAATACCACTAGTTTTTCCTTAGCGCAATTAGAAACAGAAATACCGCAAATTGAACTTTGGGAAAAATTAGATGTCCCGGTTTTGCAAGTAATTCTTTGTGCTAGTTCCATTGAACAATGGGAATCAGAATCACAAGGTTTAACACCCCGTGATATTGCTATAAATGTAGCCTTACCAGAAGTAGACGGACGGATTATTAGTAGGGCTGTATCCTTCAAAACTTTGCAAACTCGAAATCACAAATTAGAAAGCGATATTGTAGTTTATGAACCCTTGAGCGATCGCATTGAATTTGTTACCCAACTGGCTGCAAATTGGGTACGATTGCGGGTAAAAATGCCCTCAGAACGGCAATTAGCCTTAATTTTAGCAAATTACCCCAACACCAACGGCCGCCTTGCTAATGGCGTAGGATTGGACAGTCCTGCCAGTTGTGTAGAAATTCTCAAAGCTTTAAAATTAGCTGGTTATGAAGTAGGAAATATTCCCGAAACTGGAGAGGAATTAATTCAAATTCTCACATCTGGTGTTACAAATGATCCCGAAGGAAGAGACTGGAAACCAATAAATCAAAGTCTTTCAGCAGCCGAATATCAAAAATATTTTGCCACCTTACCCGCAAATATACAACAAGAAATAATTGAACGGTGGGGAACAGTAGAAACAATTCAAAATTTGGCAATTTCGGGAATTAAATTTGGTAATATTTTTGTAGGCATTCAACCATCAAGAGGTTATGATCTTGATCCGAGTTTAAATTATCATGCACCAGATTTAGAACCAACACATAATTATTTAGCCTTTTATCATTGGCTGCGAGAATCTTTGGCTGCGGATGCCATAATTCATCTAGGAAAACATGGTAACTTAGAATGGCTACCGGGTAAAAGTGTCGCCTTATCTAATAATTGTTATCCAGAAATTGCTTTGGGACCAATGCCCCATTTATATCCATTTATTGTCAATGATCCTGGTGAAGGTTCACAGGCCAAAAGACGCGCCCAAGCAGTAATAATTGATCACTTAACACCACCCATGACAAGGGCGCAATTATATGGAGGATTGCAACAAGTAGAAAACCTCATTGATGAATATTACGAAGCCGAAAGTTTAGATCCTTCCAGATTACCAATAATCAGCGATCGCATCAAAGAATTAGTCATCAAAGAAAACCTATATAAAGACTTAGGAATTACCAACCCCAAAGACATCACCAATTTTGAAACCTTAATCTTAAACTCCCTAGACGGTTACTTGTGCGAACTCAAAGAAGCCCAAATCCGCGACGGCCTACACATATTCGGCCAATGTCCCCAGGGAACCCAACTAAGAGACTTAATAATAGCGATCGCCCGCATCCCCAACCGCTATTCTATAGGTATTACCCGCACCATAGCCAAACAATGGGG
>JBJUHT010000147.1:0-33986 GCA_046070105.1 Dolichospermum sp. | reverse complement strand
TCTAAATACAGCACTTACCGATGTTATGAGGTACAAAGTCACCCCACCCCCAACCCCCTCCCCGCTCTTCGAGAGGGGGCTTAATATGTACCTCATAAGAGCGGAAACCCCTGTAATTAATATCATTCCCTAGTCTCTCCTTTCCCCCGCAGTTCTAATCAATTCCCCTATTAAAGCCACAATAGCAGTCATAGAAATTAACATTACACTTAAAGCATTAATATCCGGTTTGACTCCCGTTCTAATGCGGCTAAAAATTTCCATTGGTAAGGTATTAGTCCCACTTCCCGCAGTAAAACTAGCGATTAAAAAATCATCTAAACTCAAGACAAAAGCCAATAAACAACCAGAAATAATTGCCGGCATTAATTGAGGTAATAAAACTAAAATAAAGGCTTGTACTGGTGTCGCACCTAAATCTAATGCTGCTTCTTCTAAATGGGGGTTGATATTATTCATGCGCGAAGAAACCACCAAACCCACATAAGATAGACAAAATACAATATGAGCAGCGATAATAGTCCAGATACTCAAAGGAATAGCAAAGGCTGATAAACATACTAACGTAGAAACAGCGATCGCAATATCAGGAATTAATAAAGGTAAATAAGCAATTCCCTGATATAATCTCTTGCCAGGAAAGTCATAACGTGCTAACCCCACAGCCATTAATGTTCCCAAAATTGCGGAAACTCCCACAGCACAAAAACCCACCAATAAACTATTATATAAACCCGATAAAATCCGTTCGTCACTAAATAATTTACTGTACCATTCTAAGGTAAATCCTTGCCATTTAGCGCTGTAAGGTGACTGATTAAAGCTATAAAAAGCCAGTACCAGAATAGGTAAGTACATAAACACAAATACCACCAGCGCAAACACTACTAGCCATGAAACACGCTGCTTATTTATTTGTTGATATATATTCATTTCAATATACCCAATATTTAACTATCATATTATATGACAATATGGTTCTTTGAGAAAGAAATTAGAAAATTAATGTATTATGTCTATTTATTCCTCAAGTATCAGACATTTATATTACCTCAGATAGACAAAAAATATCAAATATAAAACATAAGATATAATAGCAATTATAAATAAAGATGGTTTTTGTATTTTTCGTTATTTCTCGGTTAGTTATTTCATTTATTAATCAACTAACTAGAAATAAAAAACTGATATTTTAGGAGATTTATCATGAAAATTGCTCAGGTTTCTCCACTGTGGGAAAGAGTACCACCACCAGCTTATGGTGGGATAGAATTGGTAGTAAGTTTATTAACTGATGAATTAGTCCGTCGGGGACATGAAGTGACTTTATTTGCATCAGGAGATTCTTTAAGTTTAGCTAAGTTAGTATCAGTTCATCCCCGCGCTTTAAGGCTAGATTCTACTATTAAAGAACCTGGTATTTATGAAATGTTACTGTTAGGTTTAGTTTATGAACAAGCAGGAAATTTTGATATAATTCACTCTCATGTAGGACTAGGATCACTAGTTTACGCCAATTTAGTCAAAACTCCTACAGTTCACACTTTACATGGAATTTTTACTCCAGATAACGAAAAAATTTTTAAATATAGCAAAAAACAATCTTATGTTAGTATTTCTAATTCTCAGCAAGAACCTAGATTAGGTTTAAACTATGTAGACACTGTTTATAATGGCATTGATGTTAGTAGTTATGAATTTTATCCTCAACCAACAGAACCACCTTATTTAGCTTTTTTGGGAAGAATGTCTCCTGAAAAAGGACCCCATTTAGCAATTGAAATTGCTCAAAAAACTGGTTGGAAGTTAAAAATAGCAGGTAAGGTAGATGTGGTAGATTTGGAATATTTTACGCAAAAAATTAAACCACATATTGATGGTAAGCAAATTGAATATTTAGGTGAAGCTAATCATATCCAAAAAAATGCCCTCATGGGTGGTGCTTATGCGACTTTGTTTCCTATTACTTGGCGAGAACCTTTTGGTTTAGTTATGGTAGAATCAATGGCATCAGGAACACCTGTAATTCCTATGCGACTGGGTTCAACACGGGAAGTTATTGTGAACGGGAAAACCGGTTTCCTTTGTAAGAATGTGGAAGAATGTATTAATTATCTTGACAGAGTAGCTGATTTAAATCGTTACGCTTGTCGTCAATATGTGGAAGAAAATTTTAGTGTTCAAAAAATGACTGATGGTTATGAAGTAGTTTATCACAAACTAATTACAGAAAAATTAGCGCAACAAAATGGTTATTTATGTAATAGTAATACTCTAGTTAAGTAGGTTGGGGTGAAAAATTGTCGTTATGACAAGGGAACAGGGGACAGGGGACAGGGAAACTTTACTTTTCGTTACTTACGTCGGTTTTTTTCCGTTCACCTACTTAGTTAATAATCAATTAGATACAGCAGTTCCCGGTATTATGAAGTACAGATATTAATAATAAAACTCTTGTGGTGCGGGCATCTTGCCTGCACAAAGTGTACTTCACTCAAGCTAAACTTGCTGTATTAATGATAACAATCTTGTTTTGCGGGTATACTATGGCTAACGCCACGCTACGCGAACGACCAAGCTCAGTACAAGTCTTACCTGCTAAAAGTGTACTTCATCCTGATGGTAATAAGCTGTATCTGTTTTTGATCATCCTTGTAGAGACGTTCCATGAAACGCCTCTGCTTCTTTATTTAAACACCTTTTTGATGTTTAACTTCAACCACTGTATGTACATTTCCACGGGGGGTAAAATCGGTTTTTACAGTCACTTCTAAAGGATCACAAGCTGCAACAAAATCATCTAAAATTTGATTGGCTGTTTCTTCATGGGAGATATAGCGATCGCGGTAACTGTTAATATAAAGTTTGAGTGCCTTCAACTCTACCACCCGTTGATCTGGAATGTAACTAATATAAATAGTCGCAAAGTCAGGATAACCAGAAAACGGACATTTACAAGTAAATTCTGGTAAGGTAATATTAATATCATAGCGCCGTCCGATGCGGGGGTTGGGAAAGGTAATTAGTTTTCCTTCCGCAATTTCCCGTTCACCATATTTCATTTCTTGAATGACTGGGGGCAGGGTTTCAGGTGTAAAGTTACTCATTTTGTTAGCAAACAGAAATCTAGAGTATTGACAATTATTAACTTAACATTCAATTTCCTTTTCCCAGTCTGGACAATTTTGATCATCCCAACCATGGGGGTGCATAGCACAAACTAATAAATTACCACCATAAACCTGTCCGTGATAGTGGCTACAACCAATACAAGCTGCGTTTTTTTCTATTGTAGCTTCTACTGCATAAGGAAAACCCGGATTTACATCTTCAGCGATGTCTTCTAGTTCCCAGCAAATTTCCGTAATTGGTTCTCTTAATTCCTCTAAAAATTGTTCGCGTAGCCTAGCAAAGTTCTCAGCATCTGTTGTATTGCTTTGTACTTCTTGAGTAATTTCACCCGCGAACTCAAAAAAAGCATCCACCATGTCATTCATTCCCAGGAAGAACTTCTCCACTTCATCAGCCACGGTTTCGATCATGTCTATTAAGTCTTTTTGCCACTGTTCCATAAACTTAAAGCCCTTACTGGCTAAAAACATGAAGCTTAACGCCATCAGGCTGGAATTGCTAGAGTACAAGGTAAGTAATTACACTTAAAACCACTGGAAATATTATGTGATTTTTTAGAATTGACTGTGAAGGTAAAAAATTGTTTTTTACGGTTCTCTTTGCAGCCTTTTTAACTCTTCCTGTAGTTCTCGCACTTGATCCCGCAGCTGATTTACATTATCGCCATGATCTCTATTGTGATCTTTATTTTCTACTTTCGCCTCTTTCCTAGTTGGTTCTTCGTCGTCCTCTAGGATATCTATGCGACGCGGTTCGGAAGGAGGTGTCTTTTGATACGCTTCCCCAGATCCTGGCTCATGTTGAGCTTGCTTCATCATATCTTCGACAAAGCGGCGAGCTTCTTCTGTGTTCATCTCGCCTTTAGCCACCATTTCATCTGCTAATTTTTGGACTTGCCATCGCAGTTCGGCTAATTTCCCCCCAGCTTTTTCACTGGCGTAGGAGGCTAACCCGACACCGAGATAAAAAGCTTTTTGTACAATATCTCCAAAACCAGGCATTGCTGCTAAAAGCTCCTACAAGTAAGGCGACCCGGAGACTACGCCTACCACAAGCATCCCTTATTGCTGCTACCTTCCGGTCCTGACAAGGTTTGGGCGTTGAAGTTGCATAGATCCAGGTCTCCAACTATAATAACATGAAAATTCAGAATTTGTATATTATTCCAAAACAATTTGCCATTGAAATAGTTGATAATTGACACAATCGTTCTCTATCAAGGGATCAGCGGCTACTATTGCCTGTGCTTCCTGCATTGACTCGGCTTCAAATAACATCATACCACCACCTTTTTGCGCCCAATAACCTGTTTTGGCTTTGTGTCCTTTAGCAATTAATTGTTGTACGTAGGCTTTGTGGGCGGGTACATATTTGTCAAAGGTTGCTTTATCAACCTTACCAGTTTCAATTTTGACAAACCAAGGCATATATTTATATTTGGATGATCAATTAGTAATTTTTTGTTGTTGACAACCTATCCTGAGTGATCATCATAATTCTGATTTTTATATAAAAATTTATATAGTTTTATAATTTTTATTATTTTTATAAGTTATGTATTTTTTTGTAAAAATAGTTGTTAGATCCTACAGTCACACTGTAAAATATTTTCCATTACGCGACTAATTACAAGATACGGATACAGTTATGCCTAATAAATTAAAACTTAAAAGTGGTGAAATTCTTAAACGAGGTGCCAGGGGGGAGAAAGTTGAACAATTACAGGAGATATTAAAAGCACTGGATTTCAATCCAGGGACAATAGATGGTGATTTTGGCAACAATACCACCAAGGCTGTCAGACAATTTCAGAGTCAAAATGG
Source organism: Dolichospermum sp. (assembly GCA_046070105.1). Classification (GTDB taxonomy): domain Bacteria; phylum Cyanobacteriota; class Cyanobacteriia; order Cyanobacteriales; family Nostocaceae; genus Dolichospermum. The sequence goes on along the minus strand of JBJUHT010000147.1, from coordinate 29,031 downwards.
ACTTGACGTAGATGGCATAGTAGGGGAAAATACTCAAAATATGTTAAATAAAGCTCTTGACCAATTAACAGCAAATCCAGAAACATCTCCAACTCCTCCTCCAACTTCTGAAACAAAAGGTTTTGGTGGTGTAACCGGGAAATTACCACTTCCAGCAATTCCACTGATTAAAAAATTTGAAGGTTGTTATTTAAAGGCTTATCCAGATCCTCGGACTGGTAATTTACCTATCACCATTGGTTGGGGTTCTACAAAAAAAAGAGATGGTAGTAATTGGAAATTAGGTGAAAGCATCACTCAACAAGAAGCAGATGATTTATTAATGATGCAATTAGAAAATAATTATCTACCATCTCTGCAAAAAATTCCTGTTTGGGATGAGTTAAATGCTAACCAACAGGGTGCTTTATTAAGCTTTGGCTATAATTTAGGTGCTAATTTTTATGGTAATTCCCGTTTCCAAAGTATGACTAGAGTTTTGAGAGATAAAAAATGGGATGAAATTGAAGAAACTTTTCTAAAATACAGAAATCCTGGTAGCAATGTGGAAGTAGGATTAAGACGGAGAAGACAAGCAGAAGCTGACCTATTTTTAACTCCAGTTTAAGCCTTGCTATACTAAATTCAAGCCCTGTAGAGACGTTCCACGGAATGTCTCTACATTCAAAAAAATACCAATTACTTGCTATGAGGACGTTGAATAATTGTTTCTACTACTCGTCGTTTTGCTTGTGGATCAATTCCTACTAAACGCACATATTCACCGCTATATTCAGATAAGCAAGATTCTAAATTAGAAATAGCATCGGAATGGGCATCAATATTAAAAAAAGAACCGCAACTTTGCCAAGAACCTGTACGAAAACGTCTTTCATCAATGTGTTCAATGCCAATTTTATAACCTTGAGCTAAAATTTGTCGAACTTGTTCTTGAGTTTCTAAACTTAAATGATTGGCTTGATTATTGATAGGTTTACTAACTGGAACTTCGACAACGGGAGTAGGAACTTGATAACCTTTACCTCGATTTAAACGATTATATTCGTCAACTAAATGGGAATTTTCCACCCGTTTTTGTTCACTAACCATGAATTTACCCGACTCAATTAAATGAGAGAGAGTAAAATCTGGCTTTTTAAATGCTGGTGGTCCCTCCAAACTATTGACAACTCGCAAAGAGACATTTTCAAAACCGATTTGATGGATAAAATTACGAATTTGCTCATCATAAATCCGGGAACGCAAAGCACTAAAAAAGTCAATAGATTGATGGGGAAAAGTATCAACTAATTGTGAAATTTCTCCTTGTGAAAGTCCATCTTCGGTAAAAATTCCCCCCACAATTCCTATTCTATCATCTCGGTTAGGTTCCCAATAAAATTTTTCCATTCTCCCATCACGAATTAATGGTGCGTAGAGAGTAGAAAAATCATTTCCTGTGACAATAATTGGGACACGACATAAAGGATTTGAGTCATAACTTCCCGGTAATTGTACATCTGTGGGATTATCAGCAATATTCATCAATGTAGCATTTACTAATTGAGTATTTACTGTATATTGAGTTCCTTCGTCAAAACGTCCTGCACCCGCATCTAAATCATTAATCATCAGTACGCACATTTTCCCCCGGACTTTGATTAATTCTGCTGTTTCTCGATATCGTAACCGAATTAACCGCGCAGGATCTCCAGCGTCTGGACTTTCTAATTCTCCTCCAGATATTAAAGTTACCCCGATACCCATTTTTTCAAAGACTAACTCGCATTGAAAGGATTTTCCCTCTCCTTTGCGTCCATGAATACCTAAAATTAGGGGAACTCGAATACCAGGAAGGTTTAAGAAGTTTTTGGTGATATGTACTGCAAGTTTATCAAGAAAACTAGGAGCAATGTAGTAACTCATAGAATTATCCCTGGAAATGATTTATGTAAATTAGTATGTATTATATATTTTTTGGTAACGATAGTCAATTAAATGGTAAATTAAGTTTGTCATTTTGGAAATTATTTTACTTAATTTTGATTAAGTTCTAATTCTGACTATGAATGATTCATTAATTAATTACTATTACCAATTTAGTAGATGCTGATTTAGAAGAACTAAGGAAAGTTAGTCGAGAAATTTGGTTTACTCATTATCCTACAATTATCAGCAATGAACAAATCGAGTATATGCTAGATAAAATCTATGGAACAGGAGTAATTGAAAATGAAATTTATAATCAAGGGATATTTTATGATCAGGTATTACATACAGCACTTTCTGGTGTTATGAGGTACACCACGGGCGGGCAAGATGCCCACCCCACAAGAGTTTTATTATTAAAATTTGTACCTCATAGCAATGGAATCTGCTGTAATTCCCAATTAGTCGGTTATTTATCTTATGGTGCAGAAATGATGGATAATATCAGTTATTTAAAATTACATAAATGTTATTTATTACCGTCATTACATGGTTTTGGATATGGTCAAAAGATGTTATTTGATATTTATCAAAAAGTGCCAGCAATGAACTTGAAACAAAAATTCTCAATTTCTTCGATTTAAACCAGACCTTGATTACCTTCTTCCTTTGCGCCTTTGCGCGAAACAAAAACCGTGGTTTATTTACCAGCAAATTCGCTGTAATTAAAATTATCATCTTCTTCCCAGAATACAGGGTAAGCAAAATTACCCACCCCATATTACTTTTACTCCCTCTGCGTCTCTGCGCGAGCTTAACCTAAACTAAGCACCTTCCCGCAACTTATCCAAAACACTGCGATCTTCCAGAGTTGAAGTATCCCCCGACACCTCTTGACCCGCTGCCAAATTCCGCAATAACCGGCGCATAATTTTACCAGATCGCGTTTTTGGCAAAGCATCAGTAAACCTGATTTCAGCAGGACGAGCGATCGCCCCAATCTCACTGACAACGTGCTTTTTCAGTTCTTTACTTAACTCCTCACTGGCTTGATAGGTCCCCTCTAAAGTCACAAAAGCTACAACTTCCTCACCTTTCAATTCATCCGGTTTACCCACTACAGCAGCCTCAGCCACCGCAGGATGAGACACTAGGGCTGATTCTACTTCCATTGTTCCTAAGCGGTGTCCAGAGACGTTCAGGACATCATCTACACGCCCCATGACCCAGAAATAGCCATCTTCATCCTTCCTCGCACCATCGCCGGCAAAGTACGTATATTTACCATCAGTGGGCGGAATATGTTCCCAATAAGTCCGCCGGAAACGCTCAGGATCACCGTACACAGTCCGCATCATTCCCGGCCAAGGATGACGAATGGCTAAATAACCACCTTCATTATCAGGAACGGAATTACCTTCTAAATCCACTACATCCGCAATAATACCGGGAAAAGGTAGAGTCGCTGAACCGGGTTTTGTGGCAATTGCTCCGGGTAAAGGTGTAATCATAATCCCACCGGTTTCTGTTTGCCACCAGGTATCAACTATTGGACAGCGTTCACCACCGATAATTTTTTGATACCATATCCAAGCTTCGGGGTTAATGGGTTCACCGACAGTTCCCAGTAATCTCAGGGAAGAAAGATTACGTTTATTAGGATGATGTTCACCCATTTTAATAAAGGCACGAATGGCCGTTGGTGCAGTATAAAAAATGGTTACACCGTATTTTTCAATGACATCCCAGAAGCAACCAGGATTAGAAGCACGGGGCGCACCTTCATACATGACAGTGGTTGCACCGTTGGAGAGGGGTCCATAAACTATATAGCTATGTCCCGTAATCCAACCGACATCGGCAGTACACCAATATACATCTGTATCCTGAAGATCAAAAATCCATTTAGTGGTGATATGACTGTATAAGTTATAACCACCTGTGGTATGAACTACCCCTTTCGGTTTGCCTGTACTCCCGGAAGTGTAGAGAACAAACAGCATATCTTCACTATCCATTGGTTCTGGGGGACAATCCGCAGAAACGCCCTTTTGTAAATCATGCCACCAATGGTCACGACCCGCTACAATTTGTATTGTTTGATTTGTGCGTTTGACAACTAGCACATCTGTAATACTGGGGACTGCATTGTTTTCTAAAGCCTTATCTACCTGCTCTTTGAGGGGGACAATTGCATCTTTGCGCCAACCACCATCCGCTGTGATTACTATCTTTGCTTCTGCATCATTTAAGCGATCACGTAAGGCTTCAGCACTAAACCCACCGAAAACAACGCTATGAGGTGCGCCAATTCTAGCACAGGCTAACATAGCTATGGCGGCTTCGGGAATCATTGGCATATAAATACCAATGCGATCGCCCTTTTTCGCGCCTAATTGTTTTAGGACATTAGCGAATTGACAAACTTCTCGATGTAATTGAGAGTATGTCAGAGTGCGAGAATCTCCCGGTTCTCCTTCCCAAATCAACGCAGCTTTATTTTTACGCCAGGTGGTGAGGTGTCTGTCCAAACAGTTATAAGAAATATTAATTTTACCATTGACAAACCACTGAGCAAAAGGTGGTTGCCAATCTAGCACAGTATCCCATTTTTGAAACCAGTGTAACTCATTTTCTGCCAATTCTGCCCAAAATTGCTGAGGATCGGCTTTTGCTTGGTTGTAAAGATGCTGATAGTCTGCTAAACTTTTGATATGAGCATTTTGCGAAAAATCACTGTCAGGTGGAAATAGCCGCTTTTCCTGTAAAATGGATTCTATAGTTGGTTGAGACATGATAATGGATAAAAACGATATTGTGACTAAAACTATTCTTAACTAAGTTGTACTCAATAATGTTGAGATTTTCATGAAGTTGCACTGAATGTAAAGATTATTTACTAATATGTTCATCCGCGCCTACTTGAGTAGGAAAATTAAACAACGCTGAATTAATCAGTGCTGTAGTAAAATAAAATAATGATCATGTTTTTAACAATCTTATTTACCGATCAAGTTCGATATAAGCATAAGAGTAGCTAAGTTAGTGTTTTACCCCAGGATACAGTTTGCAAGCCAAAGAAATTAAGGATAAATTAAACCTACTGATTGAACAAGCCTCTGAAATAGATCCAAGTCTCATGACAAAATTAATAGAGATCAACCGTTGGATTAAACATATCAAGCTTGGTTCTCTAATGTCCAAACCAATTGTCGTGGCTTTTTTATTAGAAGTGATTACAGACTCTAGAGTTTGGTTAGCAATTAAATCTCTACCCTCCGTAGAAGAGCAAAAACTACAGTTTGAGCAAATGACCGCCAATGAAAGATATTGGTACGGTTATCTATTTCCTAAATGGATAAACGCCACAGACACCAAATTTTATATTTGGAAGAAAAAAATGATGGCAGGGGAATTTAATCAAGCTGATAGTGATATCATTAAATATATAGCTCAAGATATTGTCCATCGTGAAGGGGATTTTTGGCGGCGTTATATAGCTGATCTTTCTATGGCCACAGACCTAATTGTTAGTAATCATCAAAATAAACCACTCTGTATTCAAATCACAAGTGTTAGTGAAGAATTTCATGCTCAAAAATATCAAAAGTGGCAAAATGCACTGCAATTGTGGGAAATAGAAAGAGGGTTATTCTTGAGTTATAATCCGCAAGAAAATGATTTTATTCAACAATTAGTCAATGTTGCACTGTATAACAGTGATCACCTGGCCGCAGGAAAGTATATGAATTTTTCCTGATTCCTAAATATTAAAATCGAAATCTGTGTCCTAGCCAACATCATTAATCTGCTGAAAATGCCATTTATGGTTAATCAACAACAAACTAATAGCAACGCTCAACTCGAAAATCTAACTGAAGCGTTAGCAGCAGCCCGGAATATGCAGCAAGATTGGTTAAATTATGGATTGAATTTTGTTCATATTTATGTAGAAGATGTAGAAAGTGATTGGTTAGAAAATTGGGGAGATGATCAATCCAGTCCGTTATTTGATACTATTAAAGAGTTCTTGGTTAGTAATGATGATGTAGCTATAAAAATTAGAAAGTATTTAGGAGATATATCATTGTTTGATTTAGCAGTAGATTTAGAAGAATGTTTGAGAATTTATAGAGATCATGATCGAATATCCGCTGTGAAAGATGTATTAGCAGGTGATTTTGATATTGATGATCTGGAATTGTTAGACCTAGCTGATAATTTTGTCAATAAAGTGTCATCAAAATGTCACACAAAATTATAATCTTCAGTTTCTAGTCAGGGCTTTGGCCCTGATTTCTGGTAATTAAATCCTAACTTACCCAAGGAGTTGTAAGTACAGCTTTACAACCTTTGTAGTAGATTCAATCCGTGTGTATCAGTACCACAGGTGTTGAATAAGTTAAATTTCTCCGCTAATTGCTGTATTTCCTGGGTTTCCACAATACTAGGTTTCCATGGTTTGGGGTTACTGTAAGCATAGAAAGTCTCTACACCATCAATTCCGTTTTCTGCGGCCGCAGGAATTAGATCAAAATGCGATCGCTTATACCGGGCTGGGTGAGCAAGTACGGCTAATCCCCCCGCTTCTTGAATGGCTGTAATCACGTTATTTGCTTGATAAGCTTTACCCACCACGGGTATTTTTTGTAAATAAGGTTTCATGCTGGGGTGTTCTGACTCAAAAGCATAAGCCAAAATGTGGACTTCAGTATCTAGCAACTGAGCGTTAATTTCTGCACCACTCCACAGATATGGAGTACGTATATCTGGATGACTGCATTTCCACGCTTCTAACCAAGCCTGGGCTACTTTGTAGCCATCAATACCATGATGATCGGTGATTGCTAGACCTTTTAAGCCAATGGCGATCGCTTGACTCATCAATTCACCTGGATCTAGTCTACCATCAGAATGGACCGTGTGCATATGAAAATTAAATAACTGGGGACAACTTTGAGCATCAATATGTTGGAATACTTGCTTTAGTAGTTCCTTGGAAACAGTAGTCCGGGCAAAATTTATAACCATAACCCCTCTACACAAAAATTACATTTTTCTCAAAACAGGTCTTACTTAATCAGGATTTGTGATTCCAGATACTTTTTTTAAGTACAAAATTGGATTATTGCAATATGTCAATAGTATCTTAGCAAATATTAACGCTGAAAGCGATGAGTATTTTTGATTACTTCCATCAGCAAATCTGAAGTTTATATACAGTTTAAACCCATAAATATGGGTTTATGTCATAATACAGATAATTTAGACTTTCTACATTACAATAAAGCGACTAATTCACCTGTTCCAGTTATCACTTCGCCAATTACATAAGCAGGAATATCCTGAGACTGAAAATGAGTAATTATTTGTTCCGCTTGTTGGGGTGGAACTAATAATACAAAACCAATACCCATGTTAAATGTATGATACATAGCCTCAGTACCGACAGAACCAGCCCCAGCTAACCAACGAAAGACGGGAGGAATAGTCCAACTGTCGGGTATCATTTTAATCGCTTGACCCTGATTTAAACATCTAGGTAAATTTTCTGGTAAACCGCCACCAGTAATGTGAGCCATACCATGAATTTCCGCACCAGATTGTAAAGCGGCTAAAACAGATTTAACATAAATGCGTGTAGGCGTGAGAAAACTCTCACCAATAGATTTTCCATGTAGTATATCTGGTGTATCAGTCCATGCAAAGCCGCCATCACTGACAATTTTGCGGACTAAACTCAACCCATTGCTATGGACACCAGCACTAGCTAAACCTATAGCCACATCTCCTATTTGCACCTGAGAACCGTCTAACATTCGGCTTTTTTCGACAATTCCCACACAAAAACCAGCCAAGTCATATTCACCAATTTGGTAAAAACCGGGCATTTCTGCCGTTTCTCCGCCCAATAAAGCTGAACCGGCTAATTTACAACCTGTAGCTATTCCTGCGACTACCTGAGTTAATTGTTCCTTGTCTAATTTACCCGTAGCTACATAATCGAGAAAGAATAAAGGTTCTGCACCTGATGTTAAAACATCATTAACGCACATTGCCACCAAATCTATGCCCACGGTATCATGACGGTTGAGAATTTGGGCTATTTTCAATTTTGTACCCACACCATCTGTCCCAGAAACCAAAACTGGTTCTTTGTAACCCGTGGGGAGTTGAAAGCAGCCACTAAAGCCACCTAATCCGCCTAAAACCTCTTTTCTGAAAGTGCTATGAACCAAATTACGAATTTGGTCTACAAAAGCTCTACCTGCTTCGACATCAACGCCTGCATCCCGATAATCCATGCTTAACTATACCGTTATCAATTGATTATTTAGGTGATGATTATCACACAATTTATTAATTTAGATCAATTATTGTATCCTAAATAATCAATCATTAGTCATAAAAATCTGCAAATTAAGTGAGTAAGCAAACAGACCAATTTTATTATACAGCTAAATATAAACCAAATCAGTTAATCTATGGAAGTGGGCAAACTGCGTTAATTACGGGATGGACTGTAAAAGAAGCAGTATATAAACACTTAAATAATAATGAATATGCTGTAATTGGACAATTATATTCACCAACTAGGGGTATAAATTTATTAATTCGTAATTTATTGTTAAATCCCCATGTCAGATACTTGGTTATTTTAAATGCTACCAAAGAAGATAAAAACGCAGGTAGTTGTCAATGTTTAAGTGATTTTTTCCGTCATGGTGTAGAAGAAAGTATTAGTGATATTGGGCGAAAATCTTGGGTAATTCGTTCTTTGATTCCGGGCTATATTGATATTGATATTAATATAAATGCCTTAGAAAAATTACGTGAATCTGTAGAAATTCAGGAAGTTACATCAATATCTGATGCTGTTGAAAAAGTTAAATATTATGCAAATAAAGAAGTTGTTTTACCTTGGGGAATACCTTTAGAATTTCCCATGAACGTAACTGAATCAAGCGTTTTTCCAGGTACAAGATATGGACACAGAATAGAAGGTAAAACCATTGCTGAAACTTGGGTCAAAATCATTCATAGAATTAAGACAACCGGAACAATTAGACCGACAAGCTATGATGGAAAATGGCAGGAATTAATAGATTTAATGGCAATTATTACCGACGAACCTGATGATTTTTACTTTCCTGAACCCAACTATTTACCAATAAGCAGGAGTTTTTTAGAAGAATATATATCTCAAATTTTAGATAATGCAACCAATCAAGAAGGCGTAAAATACACCTATGGACAACGTTTACGTTCTTGGTTTGGTAAAGATCAAATTGAGCAAGTAATTGAAAAATTAGCCCATGATATTAATTCCGCAAGGGCTGTAATGTCCTTATGGGATGCTAATCAAGATCATAATGATAACCCACCTTGTTTAAATCATATTTGGGTGAGAATAGTAGATAATGAACTATCTTTAACTGCGACTTTTCGTAGCAATGATATGTTCTCAGCATGGCCAGCTAATGCTATGGGATTAAGGGCTTTACAAAAGTATATTTATGATGCTTTGATTAATAAAACCGATTATGTATTAAAAATGGGAGCATTAATTACTATTAGTCAAAGCGCCCATATTTACGATGATTGTTTTGAAAATGTCGCTAATGTAATTTCATCTCATTATAGTAAAATTGCTCAAAGAAAAGACTATTTTGATCCTGCGGGTAGCTTCATTATTACCATTCAAAATAATCAGATTATTGTTGAACATACAACCCCTGGTTCTGGAGAAGTAGTTAATTGTTACTCTGGTAAATCTGCACATAAAATTTCCCAGCAAATATTCACAGATTGTCCGGGGTTACAAATTTCCCATGCCATGTACTTAGGAGTAGAATTACAAAAAGCGGAAACGGCTTTATTAATGAAAGAACAGCTTATTTATGAACAAGATAAACCTTTGAAAAACAAGACAATTTTCAAGCAATAAAATAAATCTATGTTTATTCCTCTTTGCGCTTTTGCGTGATCAAGAAAATTATAGTTAGCAATAACTTGATTAATTACTAACTATAACCACTAAAATTCTGACTAATTCAGTTAATCACACCTGGGCTATTTTTGTAACTCACAAAGTTGAAACTTACTGTAATTTATAGGCACAGATTCATATTCATATCTGCTAGAAAAATCCACAATTTCACATTCGAGATTATGCAAAGAATTTAACATCAAATCATCCCGATTTTGCCAAATTGCAAATATTTTCTCCCTACCATCATTTAAGGTTTTTAAATCAATTTGATAACCAGTATTTACTTGTTTTAACTTCAACCCCAATAAACTCAAAAGTCGGTTTAATATCTTAATTCCTGAAACAGCTTCTTTACCCCTAACTAGATCAATACCTAAAGCCCGTTTAATGTGTTTACTACTTTGCATAGCTACATTTTTCAACCACATCAAATCAGGATCATTTTCATTAAATAGGCGCTGTAATTCCAGAAATTGTAGCATTCCTAAAGCCCGCATAGCTTCCACCTTGAGAGTATAAGTTTTTAAATCTGGGAGAAAAACTTTACCTTCACCCCAAAATAATTGTTGATTCCATTCTTGCTGATCTTTAACATGAAAATATTCACTTTCATGAGTGAGATAATAATGAATTAACAATTGTCCATAATAGCCTTTTTCATCCTGTAATTTGAGTTGGGGAGTAACCACAATTCCATACCTTTGTTTGAGGATATATTTATTAACTTGATGACGTTCTTCAGAGGTAAGAGAATGTTTAGTTAGTAGCTGTTCATATTCGATATAACCAATATCCCTAGCATTAGCGACAGCATTAGCGTTTGCTAGTTGATTTTGCTGTTTAATGTCTTTAATTTTGCCTTTAATTTCCTTGGCTTTTTGACGACTTTGCGCCCAATCTTTTTGAACTTTAACAATTTCTAAAATTAAGCGTTTGCGGTTTTCCAAATCACTAGGTTCAGTGGCGAAAAATGCCAAACGTAAATCACGCAGAATGTTATTTTGTACTTCATTACTTCGGATTTGAATGTGATGTCCATCAGTTATCAATCCCTCTTGCATTGATTGACGATAGAGACGAATAGAAGCATTAACTCTTGCAGATAATTTTGCCCAAGTGCGTAAATGAATGGGATCATAAACTAAAGGTAAATCCACATCTATTTTATGCAGTGGACTTAGTAAAGCTAGGTTTTCCTTTTGATTTTCTTGATACCAATGAGATAGTAAACGATAATTTGTACTCCCACTTCCAATTAAGCCAATACCCCGTTTAGCACACCAAATAATCCGGGGAACATCATCCCTAACTCTTGCTAAGGCTTGACGGGCTTCTGAGTCGGGAATCACCCCTTGAAAAATACCATAAACTCGGTCAAAATGTTCAACATCAATACTAATTCCTGTTCCCAAACTAGGGGTAACAAAAACAGTATGATAATCTGTAATTTTCTGATTAATAGCCGCTATAAAATCAACGGCTGCGTGACCGGGTGTATTAGTGGTATGACTGCTAATTACTAAGGTTTCGGGAAATTCTTTTTTGAGTTTTTGCAACCTTTCTCTTAAATAATGCTCAATAGTTTCACAACTGTAACGACCAGAACGACTATCGGTGGTGACATAACATTTATATCCAGCAATTAGATCTAATTCTAATTGATGAATTAGGGGGGTGGGATTAGGTGAATCATAAAAAGTTGTATCCCAACCTTGTTCCGGTTTCCATTCATTAATGACTATCCAAGGAGTTAATTTAATTCCTGCTAAATTTTGTAAATACTCTAAAGATACATCTGATAAATCGGCATCTTGGGCAATTATTAAACCTCCAGTTGTGATCACTGTGGAAATTAATTGTTGGAAAATGCGGAGAATTTTGACTCGTTTTTGTTTACAGGTATCACTGTTGAGTAAATGCCATAATGATTGTTCAACTTCATCTAAAATTAATATTGCTCCTCGCCAATGTTCGGGTTTTAATTTCCAAATTGAATCTACACATAATCCTAAAGATGGTGTAGTTGCTAAGGGATAAGTAAGGGGTAATTCATCAGCTTCTATACTCCATTTTTCATGTTCAATTCCCCATTTAATGCCGATTTTATCGCATAAGAACCTTCCTAAGATGATTCTATGGGTAATTAATAAAACTGGTTGATTGCGGCTTTTTGCTTGTTGAACAATGCTTTGCAATGCGGTGGTTTTACCTGTACCTTTAGCCGATTTTACTCCCACTAAGCCAGATGTGGGAAAGGGAATTTTTTGCAAATAGGGACAGTTAACAGTAATTGCAGCGGGAATTGTTAATTCGGTGTGGGGTTTGGTTTGGGCAATGTAAATATCTAAATCTACACTTTGACGATAAATTTTATCAAATGCTGTTGCACCTTTGGCAATGATAAATTCATCAACTCCTTTTTCTTTTCCTGGAAGTTCTACAATTTTAACATGACAATTTTGTTGTTGCAATAAACAACCTAGTTGGGAAATGGCATTATTGACGGCGGCAATTTTTTTCTGTTGAGTTTCAAAATCAAAACAAATATGAAAGTCGCGTTTTGTGTTTGTGAATGCTGCTAAATCAGGTATTAATTGCCGACTAGTAACTTTGCCAAATTCGTTTTTAATAACTCGATAACCGCTATTAATACCAGGAATAGCAATAGCAACATATCCTTGGGTTAATAGTGCTGCGGCTTTTTTCACACCTTCACAAATGACAATGGATATCTTATTTTTAATTACCCATTCCCAAAAACCTTCGGCTTCACCGTCATCATTAATGGTGATTTTTTCCGGTATTTCTAAGTTGTAAAGTTGTCCAACTTGTTGCCAAATTTCTAAAGATATGCGTAAACAAAATATGCGTGTGGGTGTGCTGGGAGGGTGTTCATATTTGATTGATTTACCTTTCTGGTTTTTTCGCGGTTGGTTGGGTTTAAAACATCCCCATTCCATCTTATGCCAATTGTTGAGGGGATCTAGTCCAGAACACCACCAACCACCTTCGGTTATATGGGCATAACGCTGTAACCATGCACTTTTAATCATTCCTGTGTTGGTGCGGGGGAGTTTGTCAGAAATAAGCAGATATTCATAAGCATTTATGTTTTGAAGCGATTTAAAGTTTAAACAGATTAAGTCTAGATTTATACCACTGCTCTTGACTAATTCTTCAAGGTGTTGCGGATGTAAAGAATGCAGATGCATAAGCTGAAGCAGCTAAGGAATATAAGGAAATTAAAACCTTAACATGGCTGGGTTGATTTTTCATAAAATATTTTTTTAAATTTAAGTGTTATTTTTTTAACTTTGTTTATATAAATACTTCTGTGAATATATCAAGGTTTGGTTTTAGCCATGAAACTGTACAAATAATAAATTTGTATTATGATTATATATACATATAATTTTTACTTATAAGTATTAGCCGTGGGGTTAGTTCACCCAGAGACGCGGTTCATGGTAATCTGATAGATATAATTTAAATAAATTGCTAGATAGGCTAGGATCTAAGAAGATGTGCAAATATTGCACTAATATAGTAAGTATAAATGTATAAATAACCTATGAATTACGACATACAAGAAACCGAAAGTCCAAGACTAGAAGTTGAGTATTACGGTGCTGATTTTCCTGTTGATACCTTAGTCAAACGAATGGCAGAAAAAGAATTTATTATTCCAGGGTTTCAGAGAAAGTATGTTTGGAAAGAAGAAGAAGCATCACGCTTTATTGAAACCTTGTTATTAGGTCTTCCTAGTCCTTCACTTTTTCTCGCTAAAGATAAGTTTTCTAAAAAATATCTGGTTATAGATGGACAACAACGTCTGAAAACTTTACAATATTTCTTTCAAGGATTTTTTGAAGATGGGACAGTATTTAAGCTGAAAAATGTCGTCCAACATCTAGAAGGCTTAACTTATTCCACATTACCTCTATCCGAGCGTCGTGAGCTTGATAATGCAATAATCCACTGTATAATCATATCTGAAAGTTATGACCCACAGGGTATATTTTATCTATTTGAACGACTGAATACTACTGGAACTCCTTTAAAACCCCAAGAAATTCGTAATGCTATTTATCATGGTTCTTTTAGTGAGTTGCTTCAAGATTTATCAAGTAACGAAACTTGGAGAGAGCTTTATGGTAAGGATGATATTAGGGCTAATGAACAAGAGCATATTTTAAGATTTTTAGCCCTTCATTTCGATTTAGAAAATTATTCGGGAAATATGAAAAATTTTCTCAATCAATTTATGTTGAAAAATAAAGATTTAGATATAATCTCCGAAAATGATATCAAAAATATATTTATTAAAACAATAGATTTTCTTAAAAATTGTATCGGCTCTAAGGTTTTTTATGAGAAGAAAAAATTCCAAATTCTCTTTGATAGCATTATGCTGCTAACTGCTCAGGAGTTGGAAAAAGGTTTGGAATGTTCAAAATTTAAAAAGTTTTATGAATTGCTGATTAATGACAAGCACTTTTGGTCATTTTCCCAACCCTCGACAACCAATAGAAAAAATTTGATGACGAGACTGGAGTATGTGGAAGAGCTTTATAGATATACACATTTATGAATCCATCTATATTAGCTCATCGTCAGAAAATAGATAATCTATTTGAAAAAGTTGCTTGTTTTGAAGAACTAGCTATTAAAAGTGAATGGTCAAAATATTTATGTATATTGGTATCAGGATTTATTGAGGAATCTTTGAGGGTTTTATTAGAAAAATATTGTGAAAATAAAGCTCCAGCAAATATTCAAAAATTTGTTGGAAAGAAGATAGATAATATAACAAACTGTAACACAGGGAAAATTAAAGGAATATTGGATGACTTTAGCTCAGACTGGGGAAATGAATTCACTAACAAAATAAATGATCAAATAAAAACTGCTATAGATAACGTAGTTCAAAATCGCCACAAAATAGCTCATGGTAAAAGTATAGGTATGAGCTACCACAATATATTGAGCTACTATAATAATGTCAAAAAGGCTGTAGAAATTTTGGAGGAAATAATCCAGTAACTATTCCTCTGCGGATTTCATGAATATACAGCACTTCTAGGTGTTATGAGGTACAATAACCCCACCCCCAAACCCCCTCCCCGCAAGCAATGAGGGGGCTAAGATGTAGTTCAGATAAAATGTGCTGTATTCATTAATTTTGCCACAAATCTTAAACCAAATTCTTCTTCAAAAACTCCTTTTTTGTAATCTAAACTCCACATTTCTAACCCACATTCATCTTCAATTGATGAGGGAAATATCAACATCTTAAACTCTTGAAAATTGGGCTGATATTCACATTGAATATGAGAAATAGCACCTATTTGTCTTCTGTCTAAAGCTACAGCTAATCTTAACATCGCGCTGAGCTGATTAACCATTGTCCGATGTTCTTTGTGAAGTAGATTTCGATAGTTTTCATGCTTTTTCTTGGGTGGAGATTTGCGGTGATAACGGGCTATATTGGCGATAATTTCAATTTCGGTTTCGTTATATCCCAATAATTCACTATTTCTAATTAAGTAGTATGAATGTTTATGGTGTGCTGAATGTGATACATAATGACCAGAATTGTGTAAAACCGCAGCAGCCCATAATAATTGACGTTGATTCGTACTCCAATTATGTATTTGCGCTTGAGTTTGATCAAATATACTGAGGGCAAAAGTGGCCACACGATCCCCATGTTCTAAATTAGTCTGGTATTTTTTTGCAGTTTTTAATACACTGCGTTGACGAATGGAACTTTGAAACCTCAGCCTGTTATCAATGAATCCGTGAGCCAGCATCCAGTCTACAATCACACCTTCCCGGAGCGATCGCTCACAAACTGTTAAGGATTCTAAGCCTAACAAGGTCATTGCTTCCTGTAAAATTACTGCTCCTGCAAGTATTACTTCTGACCTTTTTTCTGGCATCCCCGGAATGGCAGCCCGTTCTATATTAGTCATTCTACGTAAGCGAGTTACCCAGGTGCGTAAATCCTGGAGACTGAATTGATATCCATTGAGAGTGGAAGGAACAAGACCTAATTTTTCCCGTGCGTGAATGGTAGCGATGGTTTCTATTGTCCCGGATGTACCGATTAACCGGGGAAAATCGCCAATTTTCAGTTTTCCTTGCACTTCTTCTACAGAACGCTCTAACATTCCTCTGGCGTAAGCCTGTAGGTACTTAAATTCGGTTTCGGTGATCGGATCAGTTTTGACTAATTCCCCGGTTAAGCGCACTGCGCCAATTTTGGTACTAGTCAGACTCCGGGGTTCTTCACTGTCTCCTAAAATCAATTCTGTTGAACCACCACCAATGTCAATAATGATGTGCGGTTGGTTATTAAATTCCATCCCCGACAATACACCTAAATAGATGCGACGGGCTTCTTCTCGTCCTGAAATCAAGTCAACGTTTAAACCTACTTGGGTTTCGATTTGGTGGAGAAACTCTTTACCATTGGGAGATTCACGCACAGCACTAGTAGCAACTGCGACGATACTAGTAACACCTAAGCTATAAGCAAGGGTTTTAAATCTGCCTAAAGTGGCGATCGCTTTATTCATTATTTCCGGTTTTAATTCACCAGTAATTAAATGGCGATCGCCTAATCTTACGGTTTCTTTTTCCCTAGCAATCATGGTAAAAGATGGTAAAGCGGCTTCAATCTTCACTATTACCATATGTAGAGAATTTGTACCAATATCAATAGCCGCAATCATTTGATTTTCTGGAACTGATAAACTAGTGATATCTTCCCAATTAGTCGAGACTAAATTCAGCATATTGTTATTCTTGTGAATAGATAATAGGACTGTAGAACAAATAGCAAATAACGATATTCTATAAATGTAAAGATATGTTAAATCAACAAATATGTTCAGAACACCAAAAACCAACCAACAACCATTATGGCTGACAATTATTCTACTACTACGGTGGCATAAACCTGAAGGTAGATTAATTCTGATGATACCCGCATTATGGGCTGTATTCTTAGCCGCTGGGGGTAAACCACCCTTACCCCTGGTGGGAGTGATTATCATCGGTAGTATCGCTACCAGTGCGGCTGGCTGCGTGGTTAATGATTTATGGGATAGAAATATTGACCCCCAAGTAGAGAGAACACGCAACCGCCCCCTTGCATCTCGCGCCCTTTCCGTTCAAATTGGTATTTTGGTGGGGATAGTCGCCCTGGTCTGCGCTGCTGTGATTGCTTTTTATCTTAACCCTTTAAGTTTCTGGTTGTCTGTGGCCGCTGTTCCTGTTATTGTACTTTATCCTGGCGCGAAACGGGTATTTCCCATTCCCCAATTGGTGCTTTCTATTGCTTGGGGTTTTGCGGTTTTAATCAGTTGGAGTGCAGTTACAGGTAATATTACAACATCAACCTGGTTACTTTGGGGAGCGACGGTACTATGGACCTTAGGATTTGATACTATTTATGCTATGAGCGATCGCCAAGATGATCAACGCATCGGTATTAATTCTAGCGCGTTATTTTTTGGTAAATATGCTCCTACAGCGATCGCTATTTTCTTCATTGGTACGATTATTCTTTTAGCTGGAATAGGATTATTAGTTAATTTACACATTGCTTTTTGGATCAGTTTAATACTGGCTAGTATGGGCTGGATTTGGCAAATTATCCGCTTACAAAAGCCAGAAATACCTAATTCTGCTTATGGAGAAATGTTTCGTCAAAATGTCTGGATTGGTTTTGTAATTTTGGCAGGAATAATTATTAGTTTTTTGTAAATTTGTAGTTAATTTAACCGCAACAAAATCTTCTTATCAATCTTACCCAAGCTAGATTCAAAACTATCAGGACTAATGTTTTAAAGGTGGGGATATTAATCTACAAGCTAGATACAACCAACCCCATGAAGCAATCTATTTTTGCTAAACTCGCTACAATAATTTTACTGTCTTTTGGTAGTTTTGGTCTAGTTATTGGTGGTTTTTGGATTAGTAAAACCCCTAGTAATCACAAACAATTACAGTTGATTACTGACACATCACAATATCCAGAAATTCGCAATCACAAATGGGCTGATATTCAACAAATCCAACATTTTCCTCCACAAATTCCTGCTGACGCTGAAGTTTTACAAATGGCTTATGCTTCGGGATTAATTCCGGGAAGTAGTTCTTTACAAATTCGTCTCAAACAACCGCCAGCGCAGATTAAAAACCTCCTCAGACAATATAAAAAAATCTCTCAACATCAATATCAAGGTGGTAATACAAATAATCATATTAACCAACCCAACGGCGTACCAACAACGTTTTTTTATACTAGCGATTCAGAAATAGAAACCTTTCCTAGCAGTTATGAAATATTGGTATTAAAAGCTGAAGATAAAAGCCAACCCGGTTCTAAATGGAATCACGGTAATAGTTATGGTGTAGCTATTGATGTTACATCTTCAGAAATTGTTTATTGGGCAGAAAAATGGTAGCACTGGCTGTAGCTAATAAGCAAGGATTTTTAATTTTTATTTTGGTCGGGAAGGTCGAGAAAGTCCGAATATGTACCATTTTTCCCGACTGAGAAAAAAACCAATACCATCACTATTAGTACAAGTTAAACCGATTTTTTGAGATACACAATTAAAACCACTGGAGTTCCAATTATTTCCATAGTTTAAAACAGGTTTATTTTTATCAGCAATGGTATCAATAATACACAAAATTTCTGGTCTTCCTCTCCCCGGTAATAAAAAACCTTGTCCCCACTCAAGTTCACAATATCCGGGGTAAGGTTCAGGAGGTTTGGGCTTTAGAGAACTCATAATTTCACAGCGTAAAATATTCATGTCCCCCGGCATTCCGGGTATTAATTCACAAAAAATATTCCCACTAGGGGACTGAAAACCTTTTGGGGCTGCTATACTTACCTGTGGTAATATAGTCGCTATTGTACTCGTCAGTAGTAATACTACTAATTTTTTAATTTGTCTGTACATAATTGATTTAAAATCATAGACTTTGTTAAAGATCCGGTTATGGTTCTCTGACTTGAGAATACATACTAATGTATGCTGTTTGAGATCCATAACTCGTGCAACAAATCCTGGAATTTGATGAATATTATAACATAATAAAATAATCAATGACAAAATACCTGAATTGAGATAGAATTGGGGAAATTGATTGAGGGAAAGTCAAATACCAATTTTTGCATTTAATAAATTACTCCTTACTACTATTCAATCTCGATTTATATTATATATATTTTAGGTTCTTCGGTACTTGTTATGCTAAATTACTAATCGGGTAAGAGGGAACAGGGAACAGAGAACAGGGTAAAGAGGCAATTTTTGTAATAATATTCAATATCTGTAGCTTGTGTCTTATGTATATTAAGCCTTCCGCAGTTTTTTGAGATTGATTTTGCATAATATGTACTGAAGAACCATATTTTATCATGCAGATGCGCTAGAAAAATTATGATCTGCTGTCTAAATCCTGACTGTTTAAATCCCCAAAATCCAGATGATCATCAAGTTTGTCAAAGTTGTCAAACTCCTTTAGTAGCACTTTTGAGAAATCGCTTTCGTGTGCTGCGTTTACTTTCTAATGAGGGTGGTTTTGGAAGAACTTATATTGCTGAAGATATTGATAAATTAAATGAATTATGCGTCATTAAACAATTAGCTCCTAAATTTCAAGATACTTGGCTACATAAAAAAGCAATTCAGTTATTTTCAGACGAAGCACAACGATTACAACAATTAGGAGAACACCCCCAAATTCCCACTTTAATAGCCTATTTTCAACAGAATAATTGCTTATATTTAGTTCAGCAGTTTATTGATGGTCAAAATTTATTAGATGAATTAAAATCCCGAAAAGTTTATAAAGATTGGGAAATTGAGTCTATTTTATTGGATTTATTACCAGTGATTAAATTTGTACATCAAAATGGAGTAATTCATCGTGATATTAAACCCGAAAATATTATTCGTCGTCAATCTGATAGAAGATTAACACTAATTGATTTTGGTTCTTCTAAAAAATTGACAGTAAGATTACAAGGAAAAAATGGTACTTCTATTGGTTCTCATGGTTATTCTCCTATTGAACAAATTAGAGACGGAAAAGCTTATCCTGCTAGTGATTTGTTTGGTTTAGGTGCTACTTGTTTTCATTTACTAACGGGGGTTTCTCCTTTTGAATTATGGGCAGAATATGGCTATACTTGGGTGGAAAATTGGCAGCATTATTTACCATTTTCTGTAAATTTACAATTAGTAGAAATTATAGATAAGCTACTCAAAAAAGACATACAATATCGTTATCAATCTGTTGATGAAGTTATGAGAGATTTCATGAAAGAACATACTCTTACCCTCCCAGAATCAGCTAGTAAAATTAAGAAGTTACCTGCTAATTATTCGCAGATAAATTATACGAAAAAATTTTTATTACAAAATTTGATATTTCTCTTTGGGTTGATTATTATTTTCAGTTTGGGAGAGTTGTGTTATCGAGAATTTCATAAATTAAATCCCGATTTTTCTTTTAATTTTAATCAAACCCAGAAACCTGAAAAATATTTGTCTTTAGTAAAGACTTTTTCTGGACATAAAAGTCAGGTTTTGTCTGTGGTGATCAGTCCAGATGCTAAAATAATTATTAGCGGTGGTGATTGTCAGAAAAATGATAATATTCGATGTTATGGTAATCTGAAATTATGGGATATGATCACCAGTAAAGAAATTACTAGTCTGGAAGGACATTCCCAAAATGTCAACGCATTAGCTATCTCTGCTGATGGTAAAATTTTAGCTAGTGGTAGTGATGATCAAACTATCAAAATTTGGAATTTACAAACAAATCAATTAATTCACACTTTAACTGATCATACTGATACAATTCACAGTTTAGCTATTACTGCTGATGGAAAAACTTTAGTTAGTGCTAGTGATGATCAAACTATCAAGATTTGGGATTTAATCACAGGTAAGTTAATTCGCACTTTAACCGCTCATAAATCTTGGGTACGTTCTGTAGATATTAGTCCCAATGGTGTAACTTTGGCAAGTGGTAGTTTTGATAAAACTATAAAATTATGGAATATTTATCAAGAAAAACCAATTCAGACTTTAACTACCAGTTCACAAACGGTCATAGCTGTGGCTTTTAGTCCCGATGGTAAAATTTTAGCAAGTTACAGCCGCGATCGCACTCTGAAATTATGGAATTTACAAACTTTAACACCAATTTGGACTATTAAATTAGAAGGTAATAATATTCATACTATTGCTTTTAGTCCCAATGGTAAAATTTTAGCTAGTGCTGGCCGAACTAGCTTCGAGAATAAAAGCTATCACACAATTAAAATATGGAATGTAGCAACAGGAGAGGAAGTAGTTACACTTATTACTCATAAAAATAATATTACTTCTTTGAATTTCAGCACTGACGGTAAATTTTTAGTTAGTGGTAGTGAAGATAACTTTATTAAAGTTTGGCAGGTTTCTCCGTAAACAATAACAAAAATTTTTCAAATTGATTAGTATACAATGAGTTGGGGTAGAAAACTCTATCTAATTCAATTCTCTATTTTTTCTTCATGAATTTAGTCTGGGAAAGATTGACTTTATCTTCCTTACCACTTAAAGAATATCTGTCTAGCAGTTACCTACATCGTTTGCTGGTGGGGTCGTTGCTTTCTTGGCGACAAAGTAGTATTCTCATCCAGTGGGGAGATATAATTGCAGTGGGCTTACTTAGCCTCATTTATACTCTTACACCCTTCGTTTCTAGCACTTTAATCGCTTTATTACTACTGGCTGGTGTTGGTTTATGGTTGCTGTTAACTTTATCTGAAGAGGTTACATCGGTCAATGCTGCTTCCTTCACTCCCATTCATCTGCTAGTATTGTTATATTGGGGTATTGCTGCGGTAGCTACAGCCTTATCACCAGTAAAAAAGGCCGCTTTGAGTGATTTACAAACCTTAACCCTTTATTTGTTGTTATTTGCCCTCTGTGCTAGAGTATTAAGGGTTCCCCGATTTCGCTCGTGGTTAATTACCCTTTATTTACATATATCCCTCATTGTCAGTGTCTATGGAATACGACAATGGTTTTTTGGTGCGAAGGCTTTAGCTACTTGGGTTGACCCAGAATCTCCCCTAGCTAAGACTACCAGAGTTTACAGTTATTTGGGTAATCCTAATTTACTGGCAGGATATCTTTTACCGGCTGTAATTTTCAGCTTTGTTGCCATTTTTGCTTGGACAGGTTGGATAAGAAAGAGTTTAGCACTGACGATGTTTATTGTCAATAGTGTAACTCTCATTCTTACCTTTAGTCGCGGTGGCTGGATTGGTTTATTGGTGGGATTATTGACGGTGACAGTATTACTGATTTTTATTTTTGGTGACTCCACCGTTGAGAATTTATGGGGTATAAAAATACCACCCCGCATGATGTTAATATGGCGGAATTGGTCCTTACCAATATTCCTGGGGAGTGTGGTTGGGATATTAGCAATAGGAATGATCTTTGTTGAACCTTTTCGGGAGCGGGTTCTCAGTATATTCGCTGACAGGAAAGATAGTAGTAATAACTTTCGCAAAAATGTCTGGGATTCCGTATTTCAAATGATACGCGATCGCCCGATTATTGGTATTGGACCGGGTCACAATTCTTTTAATCATGTTTATCCCCTCTATCAAAGACCTCGTTTTACGGCTTTGAGTGCCTATTCTGTATTTTTAGAAACAATCGTCGAAACCGGTTTTTTAGGTTTTACTTGTTTTCTGTGGTTAATAGTAGTCACTATTAATACAGGATTATCCAACTTACGACAATTAAGACAGAGTGAAAATACTCAAGTATTTTGGTTAATTGGGGCGATCGCTGTGATTATAGGTATACTATCTCATGGACTAGTTGATACGGTGTTTTATCGTCCTGAAGTCAATACCCTCTGGTGGTTTACTGTGGCCTTAGTTGCCAGCTTTTGGCAACCTTTAACACTTTCTAAGCAGTAAAAATACTTAACTAATTTTTGAGCTTATTGGTTAAAAAAATACCCAGAACTTGCTTGTGGTGCGGGCATCTTGCCCGCTAAATACAAGATTAATATCCCAAAATATAATATTGTCATCTAATCATAAATATTGTCAAAGGACGGGCAAGATGCCCAGCCCACAATATAATTAACATAATATTGTCATCTAATCATAAATATTGTCAAAGGACGGGCAAGATGCCCAGCCCACAATATAATTAACATAATATTTTCAGACATCCTCTAAGTAATCTCGTCGTTATTTATCTGATTCTAAAAACAAAGATTCTAAATCTCGATAACCACTAACAACCCGCACAATGACAATACTATTTTCAAACACCCGATAAAAAATAATATATCCATCAATGGGAATACCCCTTAATACAGAATCCATAATTCCATAACTACGCCCGATTTTAGGAAACCTCGCTATATTGCAACACTTATTATTAAACTCCTGAACAAACTTTTCCCCCGCATCAATATTACGTTGGAGAAAATAATCTAAAATATCTTCTAAATCCTTAGTTGCCTCTACAGATAAAACATATTCCATTATTTTTGACTCTCACGCGCCTGCCTAATTTTTTCATGTAATCTGGCCATAACAACATCACCATCAATCACCTCACCTTGTTCAACTTGGGCAAGGCCTACAGCCAGCTTTTCGCGTGTTTCCTGTTCCCATTCCTGATACCCCTTCTCCCACTCCGATAATAATTTAAGTGCTTTAATTATCACCTCATCAGCATTAGTGTAGTGACCTGTAGCAATATAAGCCTGTATCAATTCCTGAGTTTCTGGTTTAACTTGAATATTCATAATGTATTTCCTAGTTAATTAATAGCCTATCCAAAAATTCTGCTTCCTGAGGTACAAAAATATCCCACCTGTAATATCATGTCAGCCCAATCACTTATGATATAGTTGATCATTGTATTGCCTTTTCCCAATTACCAATTACCTATTACCGGCCTCAACAGATATGATCAGTGTTCAACCGGACATGATATAATCTGTCCTTCTCCCTCTTTTTACTAAGGGAGAGTTGGGGAAAAGTGTCCTTTAAAACCTCTTCATTGCCCTTTGCATACTCCGTTGATCATCACGACGTTTGATACTTTCCCGTTTATCGTGTAGCTTTTTACCCCTACCCAGAGCAATAACTACCTTAACCCAACCCCGTTTGAGGTACATTTTCAACGGGACTAGAGTTAAACCCTCCTGTTCTACCTTACCAATTAGCTTACGCAGTTCTTGTCTATGGAGTAGTAACTTGCGTGTTCGTCTTGGTTCGTGATTAAAATATGCACTGCTGGAAGTATAAGGAGAAATATGTACATTAATTAACCATGCTTCACCGTCACGAATTAAAGCATAACCATCTTGGAGATTGGCTTTACCTCCACGAATTGATTTTACCTCAGTTCCCGTCAATTCAATTCCCGCTTCATAGGTTTCTAGGATTTCATACCGAAACCGCGCTTGACGATTATCACAAATTGTTTTGTAACCTTCACTCTGTTTATCAGTCATTGACAATCTTCTTAAATTTTCATAAATAAGCCTAAAAGTTTTTTAGACTAACTTTTTTATTTGAGTTGCATCATGTATATTTCGCGCAGAGGCGCAAAGAAGCAAAGCCGCAAAGTTTGAGATTTTGATATCTTCCATGGTATAGCTTTCTTGGTTTCGGACTCTAGGCTATTTGCAACGTCCTTTTGTTCATTGTAATTCACGCGGAACATTCAAGTTTTATCAAGCATTTCTAAAAATTTAAGATTTTCTTTATAAATTCTTGACTAAGGGGATATTAACAGGTATTTTTGTCATATTATGAAGAATAAGATAACTATTCTTACCTGTGTCTATTCATATTTCTCATGGTGGCACATTACTCAGTTAAAAAAATTATAGGGGTGTACTATCCATGCCCTTGACTATTTTAATCGCAGATGATGACATAGCTACGCGTTTAGCTATTAGTGATTATCTTGATCTATCCGGTTATCATGTAATTACTGCTGATAATGGTGTTAATGCTTTGAATACGCTAGAAAAGTATCATCCTGATTTGCTAGTGACAGATATTATGATGCCACTAATGAATGGTTATGAGTTGGTGCGTCGTGTTCGTCAATTATCCGCGTTTCGATTATTACCTATAATTTTATTGACAGCGAGAACTAAAATCCAAGAACGAATTTTGGGGTATCAATCTGGTTGTGATTTGTATCTGCCTAAGCCTTTTGAATTGGAAGAATTAGCCGCTGCTATTCGCAATTTATTAGAAAGATCGCAAATTATCCAATCACAATGTCGTTTGATTTATCATAATAGTGACAGTAATATCATCTATAAAAAAGCAGAAAACGGTCATATTTCTGTATCTACTCAGGTTCACAATTCTCAAGTATTGACACCGCTAACAGTCAGGGAAAAGGAAGTATTAGACCTTTTAACCCATGGTTTTTCTAATGTGGAAATTGGTAATCATTTATATTTAAGTTCGCGTACAGTAGAGAAATATGTGAGTAGTTTATTGAGAAAAACTGAAACCAGTAATCGTGCTGAATTGGTTAGGTTTGCGATCAAACATGATTTAGTAGAATAGGATTGTTGTGGTGACATTTTTCATTTGCTGGGTGCATTAATACAGGACTTACTGGTGTTATAAGGTACTTATGTAGTGGGCAAGATAGCCGTACCACAAGAGTTCATAATTCAATTTTTTACCTCATCATATCGGAAAACGCTGTAACGCTGTAAGTTAACGCACCAACATATAACCGGACTAAAACTTACAAATAGACCGTGGACGCAAGGGACATTGTTTAGAAATAAGCGGGTTATTCTCAATTTTCAGAGTTCGTAGGTTTTCCAAAGCAGATAAAGATTCAATATTTTGGATCTGATTTTTCTCTAAGTAAACAACATTCAATTTGGTCATGTTTGACAAAGATTGAATATTACTAATTTGATTTCCTCCTAGATAAACAGTAGTCAATTGAGTTAAATTTGACAAACTTTCAATATCACTAATCTGATTTTCTTTCAAGTCGAGAGAAGTTAAATTATTCAAGTTTGACAAGGGTTTGATATCGCTAATTTGATTTTTCCATAGGGAGATAAAGGTTAAATTTGTTAAATTGGATAGGGGTTGGATATCGCTAATTCGATTTTTCCATAGAGAGATAAAGGTTAAATTTGTTAAATTGGATAGGGGTTGGATATCGCTAATTCTATTTTCCCATAAATTTAGAGTGGTTAACTTCGTTAATTTTGATAAAGGTTGAATATCACTAATTTGATTTCCTCCTAAGTCCAGAGAAGTTAAATTAGTCAAGTTTGCTAAAGGTTTGATATCACTAATTTGATTTTCCCATAAATTCAAAGCAGTTAAATTTGTTAAACTTGATAAGGGTTTGATATCACTAATTCTACTTCTCCACAGGTTAAGAGTAGTCAATTGAATTAGTTTTTGATTTGCTTGAGTACAGTTTTTTGTACCAGCAATTTTCAACAACACTTCAACTGTATATCTAGTCTCTTGCGGTAATTTAGTTTTTGGGTTACACCATTGTTGAAAATCGTTTGGTGTTTTAGTAGTTGTTACAGGCTTTTTAGCAGGAGTTTTAGTATTTGTGATAGTTTTTTTTTCAGGTGTTTTTACAGGTGCAGCAGAGACTTGAGTGTAAATCCCTAAATTGAAGGTAAAAATAGTAGCCGCAAACAAAGCTGGTTTCATAATTTTTACAAGTTAAGCTGTACTACATTTAAAGTAAAATTATAGCCGGAGGATGCCCGCATCACAATATCTAGCCATTGTAAGATTGTAAAATTTAGTATAGTAATTTCCTATACAAACTTCGCAGTAATTATACTATTAACGAGCAACTTATTTTTTCCCTCTTCCTTCGCGCTCTTCGCGTCTTCGTGGTTAATATAATCTATATTCTGCCAATAAAAACGAGTATTTTAAGTAGGTTGGCGTTAAAAATTGTCGTTATGACAAGGGAACTCTTAACTGGGAACAGGGAACAGGAAAGAGGTTTTCGGCAACTTTACTTTTTGTTACTTATGTCGGTTTTTTTCCGTTCACCTACTTAGTTATTTTTTGGTCGTCGTAATGGTTGGGAACTGATAGGACCCAAAAGTTGATTTAAACCTCGTAATTGTTCAGCAGTACCCATACAAATCAAAGTATCTCCCGACATTAACACCGTGTCTCCAGTCGGTCCACCAATGAGTTTACCATCAAGGCGGCGAATTGCTAAAACTAAAGCCCCGGATTGCGATCGCAATTTAGCTCTTTGTAGAGTTTGACCAATAAAGGGACACTGAGACATATCTAGTAAAAATTCTTCCATATATAACTGGCGGTCTGCACCAGAGAGAATCCCATCTACAAAGTCGAGAATCTGAGGTCTGAGGGCTGCTGCGGCCATACGTTTACCGCCGGTGATATACGGTGAAATTACGGCATCTGCACCACCACGCTGTAATTTTTGTAACGATTCTTCTGTACTAGCGCGAGCGATCGCCCGAATACCAGGATTAAGGGTTTTTGCCGATAGAACAGTGTATAAATTTTCTGCATCTGAAGGTAAAGCGGCCACAATACAAATAGCTTTCAGAATACCAGCTTTAAGTAAACTATCATCTAATGTAGCATCCCCTTGATAAACAATATAACCAAGTTCCTGGGCTTTTTGTGCAGATTCAACTTCTGAATCAATAACCACAAAAGAAACACCTTCCGCTTGAAATTCCTTAGCAATTTGTCGCCCGGTGCGGCTAAATCCACAGATGATATAATGACCTGATAATGATTCCATTAAACGCCTTTGTTGTCCCAGTCTAATTCCCTCTAAAAAATAGCCTTCAATGACTGCGGCTGTAAACCTATTGACAATATAACCAAGATTGACCACACCCATCAAAATCAAAGCTATGGTAAACAAACGACCGCGACTACCCAAGGGGTGAGTTTCCCCATAACCGACGGTAGCTAAGGTAATTACAGTCATGTAAGCCGCATCTTCCCATGACCAGCCTTCGATTACACAATACCATAAAGTGCCAATTAAAAAAATACAGCCCAAGGCCAGCGCCCCGGCCATTAACTCTTTTTGAATACGTTGATATTTTTGCTCTAGGGTAGAATACACGGGTTAATAAAAATTAAGAATTTAAAATTAAATGATGATTTATAGATGATACTCTAATATGAGCGATCGCTTTGTGAAAACATCTCATGATCCTATGCCTTTAACAAAAACAGGGTTAGGGTCGGTTAATATTGTAGTAATATTTTAGTAATATATAGGACTTACGCACAAGTCACGGAATAATGAACCACGTTCGCGGAGCGTCCCGTCAGGGATAGGAACGAAGAGAACGAAGAAAAGAGGGTTTGAGAGATATTTTGCGTAAGTCCTGATATATTCATAAATATTCCCTATTATTTCCTCCACTATGTCCAGACTCCTCGTTACCCAATATCAAACAGAAGTAGAAAAGATTATTCAATATGGTGGTTCACGCAAGGAAACTTCTATCCGCTTTGCTTTTCAATACCTGTTAAATGAATATTGTAAACCCCGTGATTTTCTCCTCATTCCCGAATTAGATTATAAACTACCCAATGGTAAATTAGTCTATCCTGATGGTACTGTAAAAGACGCTTTGCGTTTGGCTTGGGGTTATTGGGAAAGTAAGGACCAATATGATAACTTAGATAAGGAAATTGAGGCTAAACTTAATAAAGGTTATCCTGATAGTAACATCCTCTTTGAAGATTCTCAAACCGCTGTTTTAATTCAAGCAGGTACGGAAACCCAGCGTGTATCTATGCGTGATGCGGATGCCGTAGATAGTATTATTAATAACTTCATTAATTATGTCCGTCCTGAAGTGCGGGACTTTCGGGAAGCAATAGATACATTTAGGCAGGATTTGCCCATTATCTTAGATTCTCTCAGAAAGTTGATAAAATGTCAAGAGGGTAATAATATATTATTTGAAAACGCCAGAGATAAGTTTTTTAATATTTGTCAAAAGTCCATAAATCCTGAAATTAC
>JBJUHT010000146.1:0-21159 GCA_046070105.1 Dolichospermum sp. | reverse complement strand
TTATGAGGTACAAAGTCACCCCACCCCCAACCCCCTCCAATATCAAAAGTTTATCCTTTTCTTCCCCCCGCTGCGGGGGGATTGAGGGGGGTGCGAGGAGGGGGCTTAATATGTACCTCATAAGAGCGGAAACCCCTGTATTTAGATCCGCGACTTCTGAGAGAAGTCGCGGATCTATTTTTGTTTTTAACTCACAGCATATTCTGTATAAGGACGAATTTCCAAGGGATGAAAACCTAAAACAATTTGATCTTTAGGAATACCAGCATTAACTAAATCGTTAGCAATTCCATCTTCTGTTCCATCCCTTTGAATCCAAATTTTACTATTAATAATTTGTATATGGACAATACAAGCATGAACTCTGACACTTTTTTCCCAACCAGAAGTTATTAATAAATAATCTTTATCGTTTTTACCAATAATTAATTCGGTTTGCAATTCTCTGTGGTAATAAGGAATTGCTGCATATTCAGTTAATACTTCCTGGATAATTTGTTGATATTCATTTAGTCTATCCATTGTGTAATCTCCTGTTGGGTGGGATCAAAAATAAGTAGGTGGATTTTATGTTTTTTTAAAACTAGTGTACCAATAGGTTCAGAAAAAATTTCCTTATATGTTGATTCACGAATAGCTAAATATAATAAATATTCATTTGCACTTTCTTCTAATATGTCTGTATATAAAAGATATTGTCCTAGTGCATTTTGTAAATCAGCGATCGCCGATGGATTAATAAAACTTTTAATTTCTACAATAATTCTCCGTTCTGCTTTTTCAGCAATTAGTAATTTTTTTGCCCCTAAATCAACAAATAATTCTCTTAAACCCCACTTTAGTTTAAAGGGATCATCAGTAATTTTCCATCCATCTTTTTCTAAGGCGGTTTTAACTGTATTGTGATAAATATCTTTGGCTGGCATTTATAGTTAATCTCAAATCCAATTTATAGGGTTAAGACCCATGATATTATAATAATAGGGTGAACTAAATCACCCTACATAATTAAAATCAAGTTAAGCAAACTTCCCTATAATGGGCATCTAACCAACAACGAGGTAATTTTTCTCCAGATGGAAATACTAATTCTTCCTTTTTATAAATATCTGTTTCCTGTTCTTCTTGTCCTTCTTGATCTTGGGCATGGACGATTTTGATAGTGGGGTCAAATAGTTCTTGAACATCTACTATTTTCACCAAATCGCGGCTATCTTTGATTTGTAAAAACATTTTGATCAACCTCCATTATTCAAATGTGTAAATCTGCCAATGGGAATGGTAAGAAAGTAAAGATTATATTTCCCGTTGATATTTTTCTAAGATATCTACCAAAGTAACTTGACATTGTAATGGTAATAAATCAATTAAAGATAGTTCCTTTCTGCCACCACCGACCTTGACGGTAATAGATTCTAAGACTTTAATTACTTTGTCTTCATTAATGTCTTTAGAAGTAATTAAAGGATACAACTTTTCAGCCACAATAGTATGCAATTTGGCATCGGATAAATAAAGATGCCATTTAGCAATATCTATATAAACACTTTCACCAATTTCTGCGGCTAGGGTTTCTAGTAATTCTGTGGTATTGATTTGAGCCATAAATACAATCTCATTGTTAGTAACATTGGGATATCTTAGCTTATTTCACATTATTACTCAAGTAGCTAGACTTGAGCTACTACCACAGGTGAGAATACCCTAGCTTAATTTTCATTCTTTAGGTAGATTTTGGTGGAGTTTGGTCGTAATTAGCGATCGCCCCAATGTAAATTAGATGCAGTAGTAATACTCCTATCCAACCAATTGTTAACCCTGGTAGCCATTCCCAGGGAGTGTTTTTTAAAATGTGGAAAAACCACAATCCCGAAGTCACAGTTGCAAAAATGCCGACATGAACAGCGAAATTCATGCGATCATCTAGTTTACGAAACTCTGGATCTTTGCGGTCTGGTTTGCGAGGCCAACGAGGGGGCATAAATATAAATGTTCTCTAAATGTTCTTGACAGCAGTTAACACACCTTATCCATTGTAAACTCTTAGGGTTGTAACTGATGAATTTATTTCGCGCCAAGAATCCACAAGATGATAGTATGGGTTATGAAGCTCGCACTGTTGACTCTGTATAACAACTTTCGCCAAATTCGCTGCCTCTAGCGCTAGGTACTAAAGTCCAACCTGCTTTTAAGAGTTTTTGATAAGTGGCCCAACCTTTAGAACCGCGAGTAACGCGATAGTCTGGAACGGAAAATTGCGGAAAAGCTGTATAAGGCCGCCAAGGTTGTCCAGATGCAGTTTGCAAATACAAAATCTTTTCATCATCACTGTTAGACTTAGAGAGCCAACACATTTGTCGAACCATAATTAACTCCTTAATTGTTTAGCTGAAATATCACCAGGAGGTTAACTGCAAATATTTAGTAGTTGGGAAAATTGCCACAAAAATGTTTTTAATTTTCCAAGATGCTCAGTTATACTAAATTGTGATTAATTGTGATTGAGCTTGATATTTAAGAAGGTAAACTCCTGTAATGGTATTTATTAAAAGGGAAAGATGAACAAGAAGGTTTTTTTGATTATTGATGTTTCCTGTTTGGGCAAATATTTTTATCATGTTAGCCACGCTTGTTATAATTGTGTGTATCTATAGTTACGATTTGGTAAAAATGAGCAAAAATTTATTGACAACGCAATTCACGGGTTAAGTGACAAGCTAGAATGCTTATTTTGCAGGGATTTAAGGATTTGAGCTTTTTGAACATGATCGAGCTTCACCATTATGATTTAAGATAGGTATATATTTTTTTATTGACATAGATAAGCGTAGATGATGACTAAACCAGTTGTTTGGGTAAATGGAGACTGTCTGAGTCCCTACAACCCCGCACTTCAAGAATATCCCCAAGCCCCAGCCCTTTGGGTTTGGGATGATGCTTTAATTACCAAATGGCAGATTGGATTAAAACGCCTCACGTTTATTTACGAATGTTTGCTAGAATTACCTGTAGAAATTCGCCGGGGGAATGTAGCAGCAGAAGTTTTAGCTTTTGCTCAAGAACATAATACTAATTTTGTGGTGACTACAGATAGCCCCAGTCCCCTCTTTAATGATATTTGTGATCAAATTGAAAAGTCTGTAAAATTGGAAGTTTTTGCTGTAGAACCGTTTTTTGAATATGATGGATATATTGATTTAAAGCGCTTTTCCCGTTATTGGAAAGTAGCAGAAAAATATGTTTTTGAGTAAAAATAAATGTAGTTTAAGTAGGTGAACGGAAAAAAACGACATAAGTAACGAAAAGTAAAGTTGCCCAAAACCTGTTCCCTGTTCCCTGTTCCCTGTTCCCTTGTCATAACGACAATTTTTAACGCCAACCTACTGATAGTGAATTTTGCAATGACAACCAAACTTACTGATGTTCAAAATCTCCTCTCAGATTTAATTTCCCGTTACTCTTCCCGTGTGGATTATTTAATGATTCGCTTAGAAGAAGCCGAGGGAACAGATATTGTCTTACGTGGTGAACAAGTGGAAACTCTCAGTGAGGGTATTTCTATTGGTGGCCAGATTCGTACTTGTTATAAAGGTGGCTGGGGATTAAGTAGTTTTAATAAATTAGCAACCATTGAAGAACGCATACAAGAAGCCGTCGCCGCAGCCCGGATAATTGGTGATGAAGAAACTATACTCGCACCTATTGATCCTGTCCAAGCAGTATGTCAATTACCGATCTTGGGTACTGATCCCCGTCAAGTTTCGCTGAAGCAGAAAAAACAATTATGCGATCGCTATACGGAACTAATGAAAACATTAGACAGCCGTATTACTACTACCTCCGTCCGTTATAGTGACAGCAGCCAGAGAGTGATTATTATCACATCTGAAGGGACTTTCATTGACCAATCTTGGGTAGATATGGAAATGCGCTTTGCAGCCACAGCCAGGAATGGAGACACAGTACAAACCGGCAGAGAGACTACTGGTTCTCGCAAAGCCTACGAAGACCTAACTAATTTAGACAAACAAGTTAAAGGTGCGGCAGCAAGAGCCGTTACGTCTTTATCATTACCTTCAATCAAAGGTAACACTTACACCGTAGTTATTGATCCCATTCTCACTGGTTTATTTGTTCATGAAGCTTTCGGACATCTTTCCGAAGCGGACATGGCCTATGAAAACCCGGATATTCTCGAAGTTATGACTTTAGGAAGACGTTTTGGACCAGAAGAACTGCAAATATTTGATGGTGCTGTACCCCAAGGACATCGCGGTAGTTATTTTTACGACGATGAAGGTACACCCGCAACGACTACCCAGTTAATTGAGAATGGTGTATTAGTTGGTAGACTGCATTCCCGTGAAACTGCTGGTAAATTAGATGAGAAACCCACGGGTAATGCTCGTTGTCTTAATTATCACTTTGCACCCATTGTCAGAATGACAAATACCTGGATTGAACGCGGGAAAACCCCAGTCCCTGACTTATTTACTGATATCAAAGAAGGTGTTTATGCCCAAAATTGGTTAGGTGGAATGACGAATGGGGAAATGTTCACTTTCACTGCTGGGGAAGCTTGGATGATCAGAAACGGGAAAATTGCTGAACCCGTAAAAGATGTTACCCTTTCCGGTAACGTCTTCCAAACCCTCGCAGATATAGAAGCCATTGGTGATGATTTTTACTGGGATGAATCTGGGGGTTGTGGTAAAGGTGGACAAAATGGTTTACCGGTGGGTTGCGGTGGTCCGAGTTTGCGAATTAAAGATGTTGTTGTGGGGGGAGAAAGTTAAATTTTGTTTCGCGCAATCTCTGAGGGTAGGGAACTCTTA
Source organism: Dolichospermum sp. (assembly GCA_046070105.1). Classification (GTDB taxonomy): domain Bacteria; phylum Cyanobacteriota; class Cyanobacteriia; order Cyanobacteriales; family Nostocaceae; genus Dolichospermum. Next base: position 16,324 of record JBJUHT010000146.1, on the reverse strand, counting down.
ACAGGGAACAGGGAACAGAGAACAATTTTAACTGTCTGGATATTCTCAATTTTGCAAATCCGACAAAGAAAAATGCAATTCATTTTGAAACACCATTAGCCAAAACCTGGCACTTTTTGTGGTAAAAATCCACGATACCCGTTGTTAATAAATGGTTTTAGGTTTATATGGCTAACGCTACGCTATCAGCAAGCCCTAAATACCCTTTTTTATCACTATATCTATTTGTTGTAAAAGCGATTCTAAATTAGAGGAATTATCTAAATTTACGTCAGCACGAGCGATTTTTTCAGCAATGGGTAATTGACTGTTAATTCTTGCTGCTGCTTGTTCTGCTGTTAAATTATTTCTGGCCATTAATCTTTCTAGTTGTTGTTGTTCAGAACAAGATACAACCCAAATTTGATTAACTAAGCTTTCTAAATTGGCTTCAAATAATAGAGGAATGACTAAAATTAAAGTATTTGCAGATGATTCTTTAATGGCTTTATCAAAGCAACTTCTAACATAAGGATGAATTAAAGTTTCTACCCAATGACGTTCTTCTGGAAGATTAAAGATAATTTCTCCTAATTTTGCTCGATTTAAATTACCATCATTGAATATGATATCTTTACCATATTTTTGAGCAATTTGTGAGAGAATAGGAGAACCGAAAGATACAGCATCTTTAGCATAAATATCTGCATCTAAAATTGGTAAATTGTAAGTTTTAGCCAAATAATTAGCAACCGTACTTTTACCTGTTGCAATACCACCAGTTAGACCAATTAAATTTTTATTCATTAATATCTTTGCCTCTGTAGTTCGTTATTTTCACATACTTAATGATAGCATTTGTTAAACCTTCTAAAGTATATTCTTCCGCTTCAATATCCACTCTTCCCAAGATAGAATGACAAGTTTTTGAAGTTTGCGGACCAATGGAAGCTATAGAAACCCTGGACAAAATTTCCGGGTTGTAGGTAAAAATAGGTGCTGTTAATTGGGAGAAAAACAGAACAGTTTTAGAACTCGCAAAAGTAATGATATCTATGATGTTATTAACTAAGGCATATTCAGCCGCAGTTGGGATATTTTTGGGACAGCAAGATTCATAAGCGGGAACTTCAATGACTTCTGCACCTTTTGCAGTTAATTCTTTAACTAAAACTTCTCTGCCACCACTTTCAACTCTAGGAAATAATATCCTTTTACCTGTTAGCAATTCAGGAAAGTTTTCCACTAAAGAATCAGCAACAAAGTTAGGAGGAATAAAATCCGCTTGCATATTTTCTTTTTGCAAACTTTGGGCTGTTTTTTCACCGACAACGGCAATTTTTACCCCAGATAAAGCATCTTGATTTTGACCAGATTTTGCTAATCTTTGAAAAAAGTATTCTACCCCATTACTAGAGGTGAGAATTAGCCAATGGAAAGTTGATAAATGTAAAATTGCCTGATCTAAAGCTGCCCAACTACTAGGAGGTCCAATTTCCAAAGTTGGCATTTCTATTACTTTAGCACCTGCGGAGGTTAAGCGATCGCTAAATTGATTTGATTGACCGACGGAACGGGTAACTAAGATAGTTTTACCAGCAAGGGGAGAAAGATTGTAATTCACGGTTGACATTTAATTTGTTGCATTAATAATTTTTGGTTTCGCGCAAACAGGAGATTTTTTTAGATTATAAGTAGGTGAACGGAAAAAAACCAACATAAGTAACGAAAAGTAAAGTTGTCCAAAATCTCTTCTCTGTTCCCTGTTCCCAGTTAAGAGTTCCCTGTTCCCTTGTCATAACGACAATTTTTAACGCCAACCTACTTAGTAGATTACAGGTAATCGCGTAATCTCACAACTTCACCAATAACTATAACTGCGGGAGAGAGAGATAAACCAGCGGTTTGCTGGAGAATATTTTCCAGTTCTCCTGTCCAGATTTGTTGGTTTGGTGTCCCAGCCCAACGGATAATAGCAATGGGTGTAGAATAGGATTTTCCATATTTTATCATTTGATGAATTATTTCTGGTAAATTTTTTCCTCCCATCAAAATTACTAAGGTTTCTAAACTTGCTAATGCTTCCCAGTTTAAAGTATCTGGTTCATGGGCTGTACAGACTGCAAAACAACGACTAAGAACGTTATCTGTGAGGGGAATTCCCGCTAATAATGGTGCTGCTAATGCCGAAGAGATTCCGGGAATGAGTTCAAAATCACAACCGGCTGTTTTTAAAGCTGCAATTTCTAAAAGACAGCGACCAAATATAAAAGGATCTCCTGATTTTAGTCTAATAACTTGTTTACCTTCTAAACAATATTTTACCAGTAAATCGTTAATTTCAGTTTGGGAAGTGCTAGGTTGACCACCGCGTTTACCAACATCTATTTTTAGACAATTACTAGGGACACAATCTAATAATTGACTATCAACTAAAGCATCATAGACTAATACTTGAGCAGTTTGTAAAAGACGATAGGCTTTAACTGTTAAATAGGCCACATCTCCAGGTCCAGCACCAACAAGATAGACTTTACCCATTTTTATAATCATGTTTAGTAATTACTCCTAAGTAGGTTGGCGTTAAAAATTAAGGGAACTCTTAACAGGGAACAGGGAACACAGAAGAGGTTTTGGGCAACTTTACTTTTCGTTACTTATGTCGGTTTTTTTCCGTTCATCTACTTAAATAAAGGTTATTTTATTATAATTCAGATAGCTATGATTGATTATCAGTTAAAAATTATTGTTTATAATATTGACAAGGAGGTAATATCTCAATGGATAAATTAGAAAAGTATCGGCATTATATTGAAAGTATTCTGAAAGAATATAGTCAATATAAACCATCCTATGGAGATGTGGAATTACAGGTAATTATTGATAAAGAACATAATCATTATCAATTAATGACTGTGGGATAGAATGGAGAAAAACGCATTCATGGAATCATGCTACATATTGATATTAAAGATGGTAAAATTTGGATACAACACAATGGAACTGAAAGAAGAATTGCTCAAGATTTATTAGAATTAGGAGTACCAAAACAAGATATTGTTTTAGCATTTCATTCACCAACCAGAAGAAAATATAGTGATTTTGCGGTAAATTAATTAGGTTTGGGGTAAAAATGGAAAATATTGTATAATTATACTCAAACGATTAGCCCCAACGAGTATCTATGAGTCAATGTCTTAACCCCGACTGTTTACAGCAAAATCCACCGGACACGATATTTTGTCAACGTTGTGGAAGTAAACTAATATTGCAAGAACGGTATCGTAGTGTGCGGGTAATTGGTGAAGGTGGCTTTGGGAGAACCTTTTTAGCAGTAGACAAACAAAGATTAGATACTCCCTGTGTAATTAAGCAATTTTTACCCCAACAGTCGGGAAGTGCGGCTTTAGAAAAAGCGACGGAGTTATTTAAACAAGAAGCTTTTCGACTGCGAGATTTAGGGAAACATTCACATATTCCTGATTTACTGGCTTTCTTTCCCCAAGAAGGAAGATTATATTTAATTCAGGAATTTATCGAAGGTAAAAATCTCTTAGATGAATTACAACAAAAAGGAAAATTCAGCGAATCAGAAGTTAAACAGATATTAGTTGAATTATTACCTACTTTACAATTTGTCCATGATAATAAAGTCATTCATAGAGATATTAAACCAGAAAATATTATTAAAAGTTCTCAAACTGATGCTTTATTCCTAATTGATTTTGGAGTTTCTAAGGAAGTTGGGGGAACTGTTCTGACTAGAGTGGGAACGATTACGGGAACGCCGGGATATGCACCACCAGAACAATTTCGCGGGATGGTTTTTCCGAATAGTGATCTTTATAGTTTAGCTGTAACTTGTATTCGTTTATTAACGGGATATTTTCCCAAAGCTGATGGTGATGATTTACTATTTGATTCCATGAGAATGCAGTGGATATGGAAACAATATGTTTCTGTCAGTCAGGAGTTGGAAATAGTTTTAGATAAAATGTTGCAGGATTTACCGATTAATCGGTTTCAGTCAGCATACGAGGTTTTATCAGGATTGCAAATACAACAAATTCCACCGACAATTATCGCCTCACAACTACCAGTTTCTCCTAATTCCTGCCAGCAAGTTTCACAATTTATTTCTCCACCAGTAAAACCACCAGTTTATCCTCACCAAAATGAAAATCTAGGAAATGGTGTAGTTTTAGAAATGGTCGCAATACCTGGGGAAAATTCCTCATGGGTTCACCAGAAGGACAAGGAGATGATTCTGAAAAGCCTCAACATCAAGTTACAGTTCCACCTTTTTTTATGGGAAAATACCCTATTACTCAAGCCCAATGGGAAAGGGTAGCAGATTTACCCAAGGTGAAAATTGATTTAAGGTCTAAACCCTCACACTTCCAAGGTGCAAATCTTCCAGTTGAAAATGTATCATGGCATGACGCACAGGAATTTTGTGTTAGACTAAGTAAAGCTACAGGTAAATTATATCGCTTACCCAGTGAAGCTGAATGGGAGTATGCTTGTAGAGCTAATACCACAACTCCCTACTACTTCGGTGATACCATTACCACCGATTTAGTAAATCATAATGGGAAATATGGACAACCCACAGAAGTAGGAAAATTTTACCCTAATGCTTTTGGTTTGTATGATATGCACGGAAATGTCTGGGAGTGGTGTGAAGATGGTTGGCATAAAAATTATATAAACGCACCCATTTGGCCTAATAGTAGTATTGCTTGGATTAGTAACAATAACAAACAGATATTACGCGGGGGTTCCTGGATTGACCTTCGTGGACTTTGCCGTTCAGCTTGTCGCAACGGCAACAACGCATACTACAGATGCTATGACTACGGTTTTCGAGTTGCTTGTAGCTATTAGTTTGGGTTCACGCCAGGAAACCCAACATTTCCTATAATTACAGCAGTTCCCGGTATTATGAAGTACAGATATTAATAATCAAACTCTTGTGGTGCGGGCAAGATACCCGCACAAAGTGTACTTCACTCAAAGCTACTTGCTGTATTATATTTTGAGGTTATGTTATTTTAAATTTATATCCATAATTGAAAAAGACAATGCGTAAACAAACTATTCAATACACATCACCATTAGATGCTTTAGTTGCGGTTGCAAAACGGTTGAGTATCTATGAAAACCAACAAAAAATGGATTCTGAAGAATTTTTTTACCAATATAATCAAGGTATATTATCAGATGATGCCCTATTTATAGAATGGGCAAATGATTACCGTCATTACCTTGCTTTACGTCAGGAACTAGATCAAAGATTTAACTATGCTGCCTAATATTCTATCTGATTACCTCAATCAAGTTGAGCAGGTAGTTCTTATGTACAGTAATGTTTATGTCGAACGTTACGAAGAGGAAATTTTAACTCCCAACCGAGCTAATATCAAAATTCGATTGCGTTTCCATCAAACACATTTGCTAGAAATAAACGAAGCTATCGTAGTCGCAAACAATCAATTACAATTTCTCGATTACCGTTACCATTTTCAAAACGAACATAATTACCTAATTTTTCGTTATGATACACCGATGACAGATTATTAAGAAAAGCTAAAAAGTATCCAGATTTGATTACCATTAAAGCAGAAAACCCCGTTGTTTGGTTAATGAACATTTTACAGGAGGAAACAGATGAAACTAACAGAAATTAGACAACAAGGATATCAAGCATTAATTGAATCCTTGGGAGTTGTAGGAATGTTACGCTTTATTCAACAATTTGAAGTAGGTTATGGAGATTACACTACTGAAAAATATCAATTAGAAGAACCAACCATAGAAGATTTTCAACAATTTGTGAGAGGGGATAATAAGGAAGTAAATAAATAAAGGGATGGTTTAATTTTTAATGTTTTTGATAAGTAGGTGGGCGTTAAAAATTGTCGTTATGACAAGGGAACAGGGAACTCTTAACTGGGAACAGGAACAGAGTTTTGAGTGATTTTACTTTTCTTCACATACCTTATACATCACCATTAGATGCTTTAGTTGCGGTTGCAAAACGATTAACTATCTGTGAAAACCAACAAAAAATGGATTCTGAAGAATTTTTTTACCAATATAATCCCGGAAGATAGGATATAAAGATGCAATAAATATTCTTAACCATTAGCGATTCCTATGTCTCACTGAAGGCGATCGCCTCCGTTCCCAAACGTTTTAATACCTGTAACACACTATAAAGCTCATGATCAGGATTTACCAAAGAAAACAGCCGTGAATTAGCATATTTATGTTCCAATACCTTTAAAAATAAAAACTCATTACCATTGGTAATCATACCAAAGGTTGGTAGCACAGTTTCCTCATTACCCAACATATAAGCCAAAGCTTGAGGAATTGCGCGTGTCACCGCAAAATCACTCCGTTTTGATTCAATTACCAACAACCAAAGCCGATTTTTTAACACCAAAACATCAATCCGCCCCCGAATAATCGTTCCTTCATCCTCCATTTCTAAGGCCACACCCGTTTCTGTTTCAATCCTAAACGGTTTATGATAAAAACCAGCTAAATCTAACAAGGGCGCAAGTACGACCATCTTCACTGTATTTTCTAGCATTGGGGGATCATCCATCAATTCTAAAAAATTAGCCTTCACCCGATCTAATAAATGTTGCTCTTCTTTGTTCAAAGCCTCAAGCCCATCTAACCACTCAGGAAAAAAAGTAGCATCTTGAACGATTTGAATGCCAAAATTTTGCTTTAATTCCCGTAGCGTCACATCCTTGGCTGCAATAGACTGAACCATTTTGATATTTCTCCCGACGAAATTTCAAGCTCAAATCATAGTATAAATCAAATCAACTGTAATAATCCTAAAAATCATAATATGGCTACGCCACGCTTTGCTATCAGATATTTTTAGCCATCATTTTATCTAACAAAACACTAACCTTTTTCGCCCTTTCTGGTTGACGCTGTTTTTGCAATAACTCTTTTGCTGTGACTAAATTAGCTTTTGCTGCTGCTTCCTGTTGTTCCTGCATGAGAATATTTGCTAAACGTAAATAAGCATCAGGATTTTTAGGACTGCTATCAATTACTTCACAAAATAACGCTTTGGCTGCGGTAATTTGTCCCTTTTCATTTAAAATATCTCCTAACAACAAACGTACCATGTCATTGGTAGAATTGATAGCAATAACTTTTCTCAAAGCTATTTCGGCATTTTCAAAATCTTTGGCTTGATAAAAATTGATGCCTTGCTGAAATAAATTAGAGGTAATCAATGTTTTGATACTCAAATAACCAAGAATAGCCAGACCAACAATGACTACAAAAATTGCAAAAATATTAGATGAATTAGATGAAATAGAAAATGTTTCTAACATGATTTTAAGCTAAATTTTAAGCTAATAAACAAGAGACGGGAAAAAGTAGATATTCAATGAAAAACAATTTCCAGATAAATTGATAGAAATTAGTAATGGCTTTTTTGTCTTGTAAATCAACTCCTGCACCTTGCCACCATAAAACAATTAAAGTTAATGTATGGGTAATTACAACAAAAATAGTATTAACTTCCGCAAGCTGAAATAATCCTACTAAAATCATGCCTCCATAACAGATAGTTAATACCCAAAGAGCCAGATTAAATACTTTTTGTTGTCCAAGTTGGAGGGTAAAAGTTGTGATATTATAAACTCTATCTCCTTCCATATCAGGAATATCTTTGAAAATTGCGATCGCAAATGTAAATACCAAGATAAAAACAGTTAAAGCCCAAACTGCACTGGGAATACCTTGACTTCTTTGTAATACCGAGCTAAAATGCAAAAACAAACCTAAATTAACAATAGTTCCCCGCACGGAAAAAATACATAAAGCAGCCCAAAAAGGAAACTGTTTTAACCGAATTGGTGGTAAAGAATAAGCCGTACCAATTGCTAAACTTATTGTTACCATTGCCATTAAAAGTGGTCCAGTTAGCCATGCTACAGCCAAAGCCACAATACCAGTAATAATAACAATTAATTGTCCTTGTCCTTTCGTAAATTCTCCCGCAGCTAAAGGTAAATCAGGTTTATTGATTTTATCAATATCAATATCTTCCAATTGATTCAAACCAACAATATAAATATTACCACTTATACAAGCAATCCATGTTGCTAAAATTTGGCCAATATGCAAACTAGAAAAATTTGTAGAAGTGACACCCAGGGTAATTAAATATAAACCCAAAACACTCAAACTTGTTCCCATAATTGTATGAGGACGGGAAAACTTCCAAAAAGAATAAAACCAACTTTTTGGAGAAACAGGTGAATTTGGTTGATAAAATTGATTCATCTTTTGTTCTTTTTCTAAATTCTAAATTCTAAATTCTTTTGTTCCGCGTAATAAACCAAAACGAATTAATCCTCTTTCATAGCCTCGACGCATTAAACCTAAAGATAATGCTCCTTGAATTGTACTCCAACCCGCCATTAATAAACCTATAAATGCTTGAGGTGTAAATGCTGAATCAATTACTACATTCCAAAAAGGTGCAACTGCGGTTGACCAATCAGCAGTGCGAATATTATTTAATGGTAATTGCCATGCGATCGCTTCATACTCCGCTAAAGAGATTACATAAGGTAAACAATAGACCCTGTAAATGTCTTCTAAGTGCTTTTGTTCATCCGCTGTCAGTGCTGACTTATCCGTATTCCGATGACACCATGTCACCATAATCAAAGTCCCACCGGGTTTTAACACGCGATAGCACTCTTGCAAAAACTTAGTTTTATCTGGCATATGTTCACCGCTTTCCAGTGACCAAACCAAATCAAAAGAATCGTCATCAAAGGGCATTTCCTGGGCATTGGCCACCATGAATCTAGTCTTTTGACTTAAATTCATTGCCAAAGACCTTTCCGTGGCTCTAGCGGCTTGTACAGGACTCAGTGTAATTCCCGTGGCATTTGCCCCAAATTTATCTGCTAAGTATAAAGAACTACCACCAATTCCACAACCCACATCAAGGATATTTTTAGCACTGTGAACATCTGCCCATTTTAGCAGTTCTTCAATTAAATCAATTTGTGCTTGACGGCGTTCTTTCACCTGTTTACCATCTACACCATAATAACCGTGGTGCATATGTTCCCCCCAAATCTGCTCCCACAAGCCGGAGGAAGCATCGTAAAATTCCTGAATTTGTTTGTAAAGTATTTGACTCATGGTTTAATTAAGAAAAAGATCATAAGAAATTGAAAAGAAAAAACTTATTGATATGCTACCATCTATGTTTTTAATTAGATAGGCTATTATTTCGCTTGGGAATAACCAATCAATTCTACCTTGCGAATCTTAAAAATAACCTAAATACACAAATTTTCTTGATTTTTAATTATTTATGACCGTTGCTCGGACAATTTGTTTGGGGTTTATCGCTGTCATTCTCTTGGGAACAATTCTCTTAACCTTGCCTTTTTCTACTGGTAACGGGAATTGGAATGATCCCATTGTTGCATTATTTACTTCAACTTCCGCAGTTTGTGTGACAGGTTTAGCTGTGGTAGACACTGGTACTGATTTTTCCTTTTTAGGTCAATTGTTTATTGCTCTTTTAGCCCAAATTGGGGGTTTGGGTTATATGACAACTACCACATTTTTGATGTTATTAATGGGCAGAAAATTTGATTTGCGACAAAAAGTGGCAATTCAACAAGCTTTAGATCGTCCAGGTATGAGTGGAAGCACTCAAATTATCCGTTCCATTATTGCAACTACCCTATTATTTGAAATCACGGGAGTATTTCTACTAATGATAGCTTTTGTCCCGGAAAAAGGTTGGCAAGAAGGAATTTGGTTAGCAATTTTTCATAGTGTTAGTGCTTGGAATAATGCTGGATTTAGTCTATTTAAAGACAATTTAATCAGTTATCAATCTTCTCCTTTAGTGATTTTAACAATTGGCACATTAATTATTTTTGGAGGTATTGGTTATCAGGTAATTTTAGATATGTATTTGTGGTTAAGAGATAGCTTGACTTATCAGAATAATTTCCTAATCAGAAAAAAAGGTCGTTTAATTTTTTCTCTGGATTTTAAAGTTGCTACTAGCACGACTTTGATATTATTAGTGCTAGGAACAATTGCTCTTTTGATGATAGAAATTAGAAATAATAACACTTTTGGAAAATTAGATTTAACCGGAAAAATATTAGTCGCTTGGTTTCAGTCAGTTACTACCAGAACCGCTGGTTTTAATAGTATTGATATCGGCAAAATGACTAATGCTGGACTGTTCATTATGATTGCTCTGATGTTTATCGGTGCAAGTCCTGGAGGTACAGGAGGAGGAATCAAAACCACAACTTTACGAGTGCTTACCAGTTGTACAAAGACAATTCTGCAAGGTAAAGAAGAGGTATTATTATATAACCGCAAAATTGCCATATCATTAATTTTAAAAGCCGTGGGTGTGGTATTTGGTTCATTAGCAACTGTGATTGTTTCCACGATTTTAATTAGTATTACTGACCCAGAATTTCCCTTTATTCAGATCCTTTTTGAAGTAGTATCAGCCTTTGGTACAGTGGGACTTTCGACAGGTATTACAGCCAATGTTTCTACCGCAGCAAAATTAATTTTAATTCTCACAATGTACATTGGTCGAGTCGGTGTTTTACTGTTAATGTCATCAATATTAGGTGATCCTCGTCCTAGTAGAATTCATTATCCTGAAGAAAATCTCCTGGTTGGATAATTACCAATTACCCATTACCAATTACCCATTACCCATTACCAATTACCCATTACCAATTACCCATTACCCATTACCAATTACCAATTACCAATTACCAATTACCCATTACCAATTACCAATTACCAATTACCAATTACCCATTACCAATTACCAATTACCCATTACCAATTACCCATTACCAATTACCCATTACCCATTACCAATTACCCATTACCCATTACCCATTACCCATTACCAATTACCAATTACCCATTACCAATTACCCATTACCCATTACCCATTTTACCCATTACCAATTACCTAAATGATTTTATTCGCCATAACAGCAGTTAAAATAGAGAAATTGTGAAATTATAAAAGATAAATGTTTTGGGCTGATAAAATTGCTGCTGACGCAGTAGGTGAACAAGTAGTTAATGATTCCAAGACTCCTTCTGGACGAGTTCATGTAGGATCTTTGCGCGGTGTAGTTATCCATGACGTTATTTACCGTGCTTTGAAACACGCAGGGAAGCCCGTAAAATTTCTCTATGGTGTAGATGATTATGATGCGCTGGATACTGTTCCTAAATACTTAGATCAAGAAAAATTCCAACCTTATTTGGGTTTTCCTTTGTGTAATGTTCCTTCTCCAGGTGACGGTGCGGAAGATTATGCTAAGTATTTTATTGGTGAATTTTTTGAAATTTTTGAGTATCTAGGAATTAAACCAGAAACGTATTTTTTACGTGATTTATATCGTTTGGGAAAACTTAATTCTCATATTGATATTTTCCTCAAAAATGCTCATTTAGTGCGGGAAGCTTATAAGGAAGTTAGTAAAGCTGAACGTGCAAATAATTGGTATCCTTTTCAAGTTGTTTGTGAAAATTGCGGGAAAATTGCTACTACTATCACTACAGATTATAACGGCTCAGAAGTATTTTACACTTGTCAACCTGAAGGCGTTGATTATGTAAAAGGTTGTGGACATTCTGGTTGGGTTTCTCCTTTTAATGGTCATGGTAAATTACCTTGGAAAGTTGAATGGGTAGCTAAATGGGATATATTGGGTGTAACTATTGAAATGGCCGGGAAGGATCATTCTCAAAAAGGTGGTTCTCGTGATGTTGCTAATGCAATTTCTCGCAAAGTTTTACAAAAACAACCTCCTTTCCATTCTCCCTATGAATTTATTCTTGTGAATGGGACAAAAATGAGTTCTTCTAAGGGTGTGGGTTCGAGTGCTAGGGAAATTGCTGATTTATTACCTGCTGAATTATTGCGGTTTTTGATGTTAAGAACTCAACCGAAAACAGTAATTAATTTTGCACCAAATTATGAAACTACTACCCGGTTATTTAGAGATTACGATACTTTAATTAATAAGTATTCTCATTCTCCTGAATTAACGGAAGAATTAATGTCTTTATTTTACGCCCAATTAGGCGATGAAATTCAAACTTTCCAACCTTTTGATTTTAGTACATTAATTTCTCTGTTGCAAGTTCCCCGTTTAAATATTCAGGAAGAAGTTGTACAACGCAGTTTACAGCCTTTAAATGAGTATGATCAACAAATTATTAATCAAAGAATTGCTGCGGCTCAAAAGTGGTTACAAGATTATGCTGACGAGGAAGACAAGTTAGTTCTCTATTTGGAACAAGTTCCCGAAAAAGCTAATGGTTTAAATAGTGAACAGGTACAATATTTGCAAAAATTGATGGAGAATTTGCAGGATATTGGTAACTGGGAAGCTGAGGAATTACAAACTATAATTTTCTCGACTACTAAGGAGTTAGGGGTTCAACAACCAATGGCTTTTAAGGCTTTATATCTATCTTTCTTGAATAAAGAAAAAGGTCCTAAAGCTGGCGGTTTGTTGTCTTATTTGGAGAAGTCTTTTGTGCTTTCTCGGTTGCAAGATGTGGTTAATTTGAATCAGGAGAAGGTGGAGGTTTAAGTTTAAGATGGTGCGTTATGGTATCAATGACGCACCCTACGAGCTACTACAGCATATTACTAGTTGATCAGAGGATATTGCCCAAGTTGTGCATTGGCATTGATGATACCAAATTTAGGCAATTAATGACTCTATTCTCAATAGACAATGGATTTTACCTGGGTAAAACGCAAAAATTGTAAAGTTATATTACAGGATTCAACACTTCTGACATTCCTGGTCTATTTTTGATTTTTTGCAAAAGTTGATATATTTCTTGCATCTTAACCTCTAAGTTATGCTAAATATTATACTAATGAGGGAAGATTTGGAGATAAAGGTCAAATTTATTAAGGGAAATATCTATAAATTTCTTTGCGATGTAAAATTCTTACTAATGTTACTAAATCATTATTGACAGATATCCCAATTCGATAATTACCAACCCGAATGCGATAATGATTATTTGCTGTTTTCATCATTTTTAAGTCATTAATTTCTTGTACAGTAACAGCATTTTCTATTTCTTCTATTACTGATTTAACCCGCTCTAGTAAATTAGGATCTTTGATATTTTTTAAATCTTTTTCAAAACTTTTCCTAAATTCGGTTTTCATTGTTCTTGGTTTAAAATTGCAAAAATTGTTTCTCTATGTGTTAATTCTGTTTTTTCTCCTTCTTCAATAGCTTTTGATAAGGCAATATCTTCAATTATTTCCGTAAATAAAGCTGAAAATTCTTCTTTGTTTTCTGAAAAAAGTTCTATTATTAATTCTTTCAGGGTTTGTTTAAGTTGATTGCGTTCTAAGGATAGGTTAGACATAATTATCACCATAATATATATATTATAAATTATATCTTATTTTAAATGTAAGTCAAGCAAGACTTAATAAAAATGGGTTAAATAAGTCAATACCTTTGTCAATTTTCCAAATATAGAGCAGAAACCCAATACAGTCTTTACTAGATTAATACTTGTTCCCTGTCTCTGACAGGGAATACAGTTAATGAGGCTCTGCCTCATATTAATGTTAGCATAAGGCAGAGCCTTTTGATCGCATTCCCAGGGTAGAACCTGGGAACGAGGATAAAACGAGGATAAACGAGGATTTGTGGTGCGTTACGCTGTCGCTAATGCACCCTACAAGGTTAATCCCTGACGAAATTGTTTAATTGCTTCTAGGGGAGAAGATAACAAAAGACAACGATTTAATAGGGATAAATCTAATTTGGGTAACAATTCACTATTATTAACTTTCTCATATTCTTGTTCTCGCAAACAGTAAATTTCTAAAGTTCCATCTTCCCAAAACCAAACTTCGGGAACTTCCATTAATTTATATTTTTGTAATTTAATAGGAATACCACTAGTAATCACAATTTCAATACATAAATCTGGTCTAGATTTATCAGTTTGAAAACAATAAGATAAATCAGCTTGATACTCAACTATACCGGGAATAATTTGCGAATAGCTACCACTGGGAAAAAATTCAATCTCCTCTATTTCAAAGTGTTTGGTTAGTAATGCAGCCATTAAACTACTAATTGCTTCATGGGGTTTACTGATAGTCACGATTTCTAAAACTCCTTCACAATAAAATAAACGCACTCCTGGTACATTCTCAAAGGCTTTTTGAATTGCTTGAAAACTTTCCCAAGTTATTCCAGGACGGTAGAAATGTTGTTCTTTTTCTGCTAAATTTAGGGAATTTTCTAATGTTTGAGTCATGATATTTCTCAATTTTTTTAGTTAGTAGTTAATTGGCAGAATACATAAATTATAATTGTTACTAGTCTCTAACGGGGAAGGGAGGTTATGCTTCCAATTATATAACATAAGATGGTGCGTTACGCTGTATAATTCTCCTTTGACAACATCACACAAACAAATATTTTCACTATGAGTAGTTTTAAATTTATTAATTACATTTTCACTACGCCCTGTTAAATTTGGATTATTATACTACTAATTATTTGAAAAGTATTTTTTAATTATTCATGGCTTTTAATACTCTTTCAATTTGCTTGGGTACGTCAAGTTTGGGAATCTAATTATTTAATAACTGGGAATTTATTCTCAGTCGGGTTAGATGACTTTTGCTATGAAACTGGTAATTTATTCCCGGTCGTGTTATTGGTTTCACCTATCATCCTGTACATCTTATCATTCTGGATATTCTGATTCAGACAATTTTATGACTGCATAACAATCTAGTCTTTATGTATTGTCATCTGATGCTTCTGTTTGCTGCTGCAAAAACTCTCAAGTAGATGACAATAAATCAAGATTAGTTTCTATAATCTCTAGTAAAGCTAATGCTGTTTCTGTATTTAGTTCTGGAAAGTTTGCTTGCTTTGCAAGTGCTTAAAAAGTAGCAAACAATGTATCTTGATCACATTGTAAAAGTTTTATTACATATAAAAGTTTTACCCCAGTGTTGTATTTCGTGTATGAAGATGATCATCACCTAATTGACGTTTTCTGATATCTAAAAATTGTAAATAAAGAAGTTCAGCTTTATTGTATTTTCTTTGTGATTTATATAATATTGCTAATTGATTTAAACTGTAAACAAAATTAATATTTTCTTTGTTTTCATAGCAATTAATCATCTTTTTGAGATGTGGTTCAATTAAATTGAATGTTTCTAAATTGCTTGATTGATTAATAATACTCGCAATATTAACAAAAACATCACAAAATGCTTGTTTAATTTGGCTAAAGTTCAAGTGCTGTTTTAAATGTTCATGAAAATAATCGTGAATTAGCAAATGTAAATTATAAATATCTCTGTTAACTCTTATCACTAAATGCAGTTTTGTTAAAGACTTTAACCAACTGTCTTTTAAGTTATCATAATTAAATGATTCACCTTGCAACTGTTGATAAATTTAGATAACAAAATCCAAACGAATAGGAGAAGGTGCAAAAGCAGCTAAAACACAAGCGAGATATTGTGCTTCTGGTTTTAATTTTTCCCAACTTAAATCAAATGCAGCTTGTAAACTTCTTTTTGCTTTTATTCCTCCCAGTACTTGTTCTGGTGACAGTGAAGAATGTTTAACTTTCTCTTGCAATTTATTACGCATTGCTAACAGTGATAAATCCTAATAATCTTCATTATTTAAATAATATCCTACCAATTCTAAAGCTAAAGGCAAATATTCTAACTTATAACAAAGTAGTTTAGCCTCTGCTGGTTCTGCATTTATTCTTTTTTGTCCAATAATTGCAGCTAATAAATCTATTGCTGCATCTTTTGATAATACTTGTAATTCTAACTTTTCAGCAATGTTTTTATCCGGTGTTTTCCGCGAAGTCATCAACAACCGCATAGAAACTAGATTTTTAGGTGGTAAATAGGGTTTAATATTCTTTGCTAAGTTAGAAACATCATCAAAAATCAATAATACATTTTCTGTTTAAATATTGTGTTGTACTAGGAAAGATGTTATTTATAACATTACCTTCTCCGTCTTGTGTGATGTTTATTTGTTTGTCAAAGTTGTTAAAGTTCATAAGATACAGCACTTACTGATGTTATGAGGTACAAAGTCACCCCACCCCCAACCCCCTCCAATATCAAAAGTTTATCCTTTTCTTCCCCCCGCTGCGGGGGGATTGAGGGGGGTGCGAGGAGGGGGCTTAATATGTACCTCATAAGAGCGGAAACCCCTGTAAT
>JBJUHT010000145.1:0-6643 GCA_046070105.1 Dolichospermum sp. | reverse complement strand
CCTTTTTCAATACCTTGTTCCATCCAACTAGTAACTATTTGCATAACTTCCTCCTTTTCCGCTGGTATTAATGAACCTATTTCTGCTTTAAATCTCTGTTCTTCTATTTTATTCAGTCGTAAATATGTGTCAATAAATCCTGATATCAATTGCATTTTTGCTGGATTTAATTTTAGGGTTACTAACAACCTTAAACACTCTGCTTTTACTTTTGCTCTATCTGCTGGTGCTATATTCATTTTTGACATTAAAGCAGATGCAACTGGATTTTGACGATTTAAAAAGTCTCTCCAATTTAACTGATTTAGTTGGATGACTTGATAATTAAATTTTAGCACTTCTAAATCAGGAAAGCTGATTTGATAGTTATTTACGGCTAGGGTTTTGGGAGAAGAATATGAAAAAATGACTATCGGATAAATTGGTAAGTCAAATTTTTCATGTAATCTGGAAAAATAACGGAACATTCTTTGATTAAATTTCGGTTTTGCTCCTGATTCTGCTTCAATATGAATCAAAAAATAAGAAGGTTTACCTAAAAATTTGACTTGGGCTATTAAATCGGTTTCATATTTCTCTCCTGCGGTAACATCTGTAAATAGTTCTTTGTCTAATAATAACACTGATTTGCTATCTACATATTCAAGAACTTGGGGAAAGAATAGTTCTATAAATTCTAGAAAAAATGTGGATATCAGTTCTTTAAATAAACGGTCATGATCTATTTTTTCTCTCATGTTTTTGTCACATTAACTTAATTATGCTTGTCTAACCAATGCTCATAGTAAGATATATCAAGGTGTTTTCTCAGTATTTACTTTGGTTTATCCGTGTTTTTATATTTAAAGTAATTAAAGTAGTTTTTCTAAGTTAAAATACTTAGCTACTAAATAAAGCACTTTAAAAATTACGGTTTACCAGATCAATGGACTGCTAGATTCGGATAAGCTAGGTATTGAAGATCCTGAAAAACTGACCAAATATTCTCAACAGACTAACTAAATTGTAACTGAATTATGTTTGATGCACTATCTGACCGTTTAGAATCCGCCTGGAAAAAACTGCGAGGACAGGATAAAATATCAAAGTCTAACATTCAAGACGCTTTACGGGAAGTGCGTCGGGCTTTGTTGGAGGCAGATGTTAATCTTCAAGTCGTTAAAGATTTTATTAGCGAAGTTGAAACCAAAGCACAAGGGGCTGAAGTTATCAGCGGTGTGCGTCCTGACCAACAATTCATCAAAATTGTTTATGATGAACTGGTGCGGGTCATGGGAGAGGAAAATGTTCCCCTAGCGGAAGTTACAGGGAAAACCACCGTTGTGTTAATGGCTGGTTTACAAGGAACAGGGAAAACCACAGCCACAGCCAAATTAGCTTTGCATTTACGCAAACAAGAGCGTACTTGCTTATTAGTGGCTACGGATATTTATCGTCCCGCAGCAATTGATCAATTAATTACTCTGGGTAAGCAAATTGACGTACCAGTTTTTGAACTGGGAATTGAGGCAGACCCCGTAGAAATTGCCCGTCAGGGTGTGGAACGCGCCAGAGCAGAAGGCATAAATACAGTAATTATTGATACTGCTGGGCGGTTGCAAATAGACGAGGGGATGATGGCGGAATTAGCCCGCATTAAAGAGGTAGTTGCACCAGATGAAACCTTGCTGGTTGTGGACGCAATGACCGGGCAAGAGGCAGCTAATCTAACGCGCACCTTCCATGATCAAATTGGCATTACAGGGGCAATACTGACGAAAATGGATGGGGATAGCCGAGGTGGTGCAGCGTTATCTGTGCGGCAAATTTCCGGCGCGCCGATTAAATTTGTGGGGGTGGGGGAAAAAGTCGAGGCCTTGCAACCATTTTACCCGGAACGCATGGCTTCGCGGATTTTGGGCATGGGGGATGTTCTCACCTTAGTAGAAAAAGCCCAAGAAGAGATAGATTTGGCAGACGCAGAGAAAATGCAGGAGAAAATCCTGTCAGCGAAATTTGATTTTACTGACTTTCTCAAGCAAATGCGGTTGTTGAAAAACATGGGGTCATTAGGTGGAATCATGAAGATGATTCCGGGTATGAACAAGCTTTCCGATGACCAGTTAAAGCAGGGAGAAACCCAGTTAAAACGCTGTGAAGCGATGATCAATTCCATGACTGGAAAAGAGAGACGTGATCCAGATTTATTATCTAGTTCTCCCAGTCGAAGAAAGAGAATAGCAGTTGGTTCTGGATACAGAGAAGCGGATGTAAGCAAACTAGTGGCGGACTTTCAAAAAATGCGATCGCTTATGCAGCAAATGGGACAAGGGGGTATTCCCGGTATGCCAGGAATGTTTGGCGGTGGAAATCCTTTAGCGGCTGGAAATCGTCCAGCACCGGGCTGGCGTGGTTATCCTGGGGGCGCGGCACCAGCGAAGAAAAAGAAGGAGAAAAAGAAAAAAGGCTTTGGTACTCTTTAAAATTTAAGCATAAAATCCCGGATTTGTTCATAAATTCGGGGCTGGATAAATACAATAACTACGGTGTTTATCCAGAGTTTCAAAAACCGTCATAAAATTAGTATAATTGTGGATATATTCATCATTGCCACTGCTTGTGTTCAAAACTTTATTTACCTTTGGTAAAATGGAGATTTAGATATGGTACAGCAACTTATACCACCAGAAATCAAACCAGAAATCATCTACCCTGATAGTGATGGCAACCCTATGTCCGATAATACTAAACAATATGAATGGATTGTTAAAATTAAGGAAAATTTAGAAATATTATTCGCCCCAAACGATGATGTATTTATAGCTGGTGATTTACTTTGGTATCCTGTAGAAGGAAGTGTAAAAACCCGGCAAGCACCTGATGTTATGGTGGTGTTTGGAAGACCCAAAGGTGATAGAGGTTCTTATAAACAATGGCAAGAAAATAATATTCCTCCCCAAGTGGTATTTGAAATCCTTTCTCCAGGAAATACTACCAAGGAAATGGCCAAAAAAATCCTCTTTTATCAGCGTTATGGAGTAGAAGAGTATTATATATATAATCCAGATACAATTGAATTAACAGGATTTATTCTTGAACAAGAATGTTTAGAGGCAATTGAGGATATTAATAATTGGGTCAGCCCGCGTTTAGACATACGTTTTAAACTCACAGCAGATAACTTAGAAATTTATTATCCTCATGGCGGTAAGTTTCTCACATCTGTGGAATTAAATCAATGTGTTGAAGAAGAAAAAGAACGTGCCGACAAAGAAAAACAACGTGCTGAACAAGAAAAAGAACGTGCCAAGCAAGAACAACAGCGTGCTGAACAAGAAAAAGAACGTGCCGAACAAGAACAACAACGTGCTGACCAAGAAAAAGAACGTGCCGACCAAGAACAAAAAAATTATCAAGACTTATTAGCAAAATTAGCAGCTAAAGGTATTGATCTCAATAATCTCTAAAAATTAGAATTACAGCGGTTTCTGCTCTTATGAGGTACAAAGTTGAATGATGAAACTCTTGTGGTGCGGGCATCTTGCCCGCTAAATATGTACCTCATAACACCGGGAAGTGCTGTATATCCCCAACTTCTCAAAGAAGTCGGGGATATGAAAACTGCACCAACTAACACCACCAACTAACACCAAATGCGACCACGACGGAAAGGTTTATCAGGTTCAGTGTGTTGGGATTTTTAGAATATATAATAGCAAATCCTCAAGGAGCAAGATATATGACTACAATTCAGGTTAAAAGCTTCACCCTAGAAGAATATCACGAACTCATCGAAATTGGCTTTTTAAAAGAAGATGATCACATTCAATTAATTAACGGAGAATTGGTAGAAATGGTATCAAAAGGTACGGCACATGAAACTTGTTTAAGAAAGCTATTAAAGGAACTTCCAAAACTTATAGAAGATAGAGCAATTCTACAATCTCAAGCCCCTATTAGTATACCACCCAAAAGCGAACCAGAACCAGATTTTGCCATTGTCAAAAACCGTGATGATGATTATTTTTCATCTCACCCACAAGGGACAGATATATTGTTAGTCATAGAAGTTGCAGATTCTTCCATAGACTATGATCAAAAAGTGAAAATACCTCTTTATGCGAAAGCAGGAATACCTGATTATTGGATATTTAATTTATTAGATAATTGCTTGGAATGTTACAGTGAACCATATCAAAATAAACAGGGGATATTTGGGTATACAAATAAGCGAATTGCTTTACCTACTCAGGTTATATCTTTACCTTGGTTTACTGATTTACAGCTTGATTTAAGTAAAGTGTTTCCTGTGTATTAATGAATATCCCCGACTTCTCAAAGAGGTCGGGAAATTGAAGAATATCTGAAGATTAACACCAAATACGACCACGACGGAAAGGTTGATCAGGTTCAGTTTGTTCGGCTTTTTGTCTAGCCATTTCCTGTGACCAAAAACCATAATCTTCCAAACCAGTAGATAACAATTTGCGTTCAATTTCTTGTGGCTTTTGAGGTTCTGGTTGACTCGAATTTGCGGGGGTTTTCTTTGGTTTACTCATAACTTTGATAACTCCTAAATTGCACAACTACAAGAAGATTTAATTTGCTGATAGCTACGATTGTAAAATGCGGCGGGGTCATTATAATTAGCACCATGTAATAAGTCCATGCGAATGCTAACTAAGTCCTCAACTCTACCATGAATGACATCCACAGACCGATGAGGATAAATAATATCTGGTCTTTTTACCGGTGGGGAAAGTTTAGGTAATCTCATAACATACCAATTTTAGATTGTAGATTTTGATTTTAATGTTGGGTTTTCTTGCTTAACATTAAATTGGCGGTTAGAAACCGCGTCTACACAGGCAAAACCCACCTGCGTGGGTTTTAAACCACTAATTTTTCTGAGAGTCCACGAAGGTGGACTTTGTTTGTGTAGCCGCGAATTATATTCGCCGGGGCTGTGAATTATATTCACAAAGTGAGATATTAATAAGGAGTAGACCAAGAACGGACTTCACCCAAGGTGACAGGAATAATATCACTCACATCAATTGTAAACCGGAATAGCTTCTTCGCACGACGGCTATTTTCAGGGTCAAAGAACTTCAATTTTACATCCCAGCAATCACTATCTAAACGACAGAAAGGACTTTTTTCTACCGTAATACTATCTAATTCCATACCTGTAGCCACAGCCTCCGCAAAGGTAGAAGCAGCTTGGAAAGCATTGGTAGAAGCAAAATTTAACGCCCTATCTTGGGAAGTTGTCCCCAAGTTGCGTAAATCATAATAAATACGGCTGAGGAAACTACCCAAAGTCCGACGAATAGATTCTTCTTGGGCTTCTGTAGCTTGTGCTTGGACTGTCTCAATAGCAGCCTGAACTAAAGTATTCACTTTCCAGCCATACAGTCCGCGAGTGTTGGGAACTTCAATTACTGGCACAACTTGACCAGAAAATAGTTTCACACTGCGTCCTGATAAAATACCAGGAATACTGACCCTCTCTACATAATTCTCGCTGTCTTCTGCTTGAATTTGTCCCGATAATAATTGTTGTAAAATAGCATAGACATCTCTGGCAAAAGCACCACCTGGTTCAATTGCATAGACAGGAGTTAATTCTAAATTCAATGTCCAAATTAAAGACTTAGCCTCAGAAAGATTATCTCCTAAATAATCTACCATCTGCCGCGCATCATAAGGGTTAGCGGGAATTGCTGTTCCGTCTATTTGTACTCCCGGCATTAATTGTTTAAAAGAGTCTCTTCTGGCTTCTGAACCAAAATCGTAACCCAGTGTACCTAAAGCATACACTAAGTTAACTTGGGCGAGGTCGCTGGGTGCTTGGCTGGCGGTAATATAAGATGTACGATTTGACATGGTAGTAGATTGAGAATTGGATGAATTTGTGAAAGGTGCGGAAGTTGTCACAGCAGGAACTACTGGGAAAAATTCAGGGGGTATAAATTCCTCCGGGTTGGGTTCGGGTTCAGCACTCTTTGTAATCTCTGCACAACCGCAACCAGCAGCTTCAATACTGTCAACGGTTTCTACTGTATCTAATTCTTCGGACATTGTTCCTCCTGTAAAATATGCCAATGCACCAGAAATATTTAATTTGCCTAATAAACAACGACTAATATCGTCTGTATCCTTATCTGTGCAAGGTATAGCAGTTTCTAATAAAACCCCTCTCACCTTAGCAGGGTCCGGTGTTTCACCACGCTGAACTTGCAGACTTAACAGTAAAGCAGCGACACCGGAAACAATGGGAGTAGCGAAGCTAGTACCACTGAGTTTTTGTGTCCCTCCTCCTGGTTTTGCCCCTAAGATGTTTTCTCCCGGTGCAAGAATGCCTTGGTTTTGATAGCTTTCCCCCCAGTTACTAAAGTCTATGGGTTTACCTTGGTCATTCATTGCCCCTACTGCTAATACGGTGGGTAAAGAAGCGGGAACGTGCAAACATTCACAACCATCATTACCAGCAGCAGCCACAATTAAAACATTGTGATCTTTGCATAGTTGCACAGCCCTATCTAACCACCCTTCTGCTTCACCATTATCAGTGAGTTGTCCAGCACTGACATTGATAATATGCGCCCCGGCATTGACGGCTTGTTCTATAGCACGAGCTAAATCTAGTTGAGAAAGTTTC
>JBJUHT010000144.1:0-14541 GCA_046070105.1 Dolichospermum sp. | reverse complement strand
TTTTATACAATTAAATTGTGAATCCAAAATATTCAATTTTGGATTGTTTTCTCTTGTTTATTTATTGTCAATAATCATTGCTAATTGAGAAAAGTCTGATATAATTAGTTTTCAGGATGATTATTTATATCGAACTCAGGTAGTGGTCAGTTGTCAGTTGTCAGTGGTCAGTTGTCAGTTGTCAGTTGTCAGTTGTCAGTTGTTAGTGGTCAGTTGTTAGTGGTTGGTGGTTAGTTGTCAGTTGTCAGTTGTTAGTGGTCAGTTGACAGTTGACAGTTATTCGTTTTTGAACGGGAATTTTTACTAATTACCAAGACTAAGTAGGTGAATGGAAAAAAACCGACATAAGTAACAAAAAGTAAAGTTGCCCAAAACCTGTTCCCTGTTCCCTGTTCCCTGTTCCCTGTTCCCTGTTCCCTGTTCCCTGTTCCCTTGTCATAACGACAATTTTTAACGCCCGCCTACTTAAACTTCAAGTTAAATCAAATAACAAGGACTTTGCAAGGCCTGTTTCAGTAAAACATGATATTCACTATTACTGATATTATAAGCGCCAAATCTAGATAAATGGGGATTCATCATTTGGGCATCAAATAGCAAAAATTTCCTCTGACGCAATGTGGCTACTAATTTCACCATTGCGACTTTAGAACCTTCGGAAATGTTGAAAAACATGGATTCACCAATAAAAGCACCACCAATCACAATTCCTAAAATTCCCCCGGCTAATTGATCACCAGACCAGGTTTCAAAACTATAAGCATATCCCGACTTGTAAAGTAACCAATATATCTTTTCTAATTCTGGAGAAATCCAAGTTATGTCACGATTAGCACATCCAGCTACCACACCAGGAAAATCACGGTTAATTGCTACAGTGAACCGTTCTTGGTTGAGAACTCGCTGTAATGACTTGGGATAGCGAAATTTTGCATCCAAAGGAATTAAAGTTCGTTCCCGACTTTCATACCATCCCAGATGATTATTCTCATCAGCCATGAGAAAATAACCTTGGGCATAACCGCGAATAATAGCACTAACATCATATTCCATAATTGAGTGAATCATCCAAAAAATCCCCATGTGAACGCAATGGACTGTTATTCAGTATTCCCCTGCGAACTTTTGAGAGACTAACCTGGTAAACAAAATCTATTTAAAATATACAAACATGACTCAAACAATTCCACCCATTACCCTACCACCTTCGGAAAATCCCCAGCAAGAAGGAGAATGGTTACAACAAAACCTACTACATTGGCTTGATAATGAGTTTATTCCTGAAGCAATCAATCAAAATATTGCTCAACGCGCATCACAGATTTTTGTTAGACAACGCATGGAAGGGGAAAACGACTTAGGTTCGCTAGTAATTGCCATTGTCACAGAAATGCAGTGCTATGATTTTTCTAAAAGCTTTTTTGGAGAGTTTGCGATCGCCAACGCCGTTAGCGATCTACTATTAGATAGCCTGGGAATTGATCATTGTTGTGGTCAATAGTATCTGAGTTATTGGTCAGTGGTTATTGATCATTAGTCATTACAACTGACCACTGACTACCAACTACCAACTAGACTTAACAACACCAGGTAAAAGACCTTCATGGGCCCATTCTCTCAGCACGTTCCGAGACAGTCCAAAATCACGGTATACACCTCTAGGACGACCGGTTAACCAGCAGCGGTTATGTTTGCGTGTAGGCGCACTGTTACGGGGCAACTGTTGAATTTTGCGGTGAATTTCTAGCTTCAGCAATGGAGATGGTGCTGTTCTGAACTCTTCTAATAGTGCTTCCCGCTTTTGGGCGTATTTCTCCACCATTTTAGCGCGTTTCTTCTCGCGCTCAATCATACTCTTCTTGGCCATGAATTCCCTAATTTAATTAAAGACAGCATTTTTTATTGTATACCCTCCTGGACAATTATAGGGAAAATAGGAAAATTTCCACAACCGATACTATCTTCTTCTCCCAAATATCACTTTCCCTGACCCTGGGACTCTGGGGGGGACAAATTCATCTCACACAAGTCAGCCAGGTGACAAACATCACAGCCAGGAGAGCGGGATTTACACACAGCCCGGCCATGATAAATTAATCTAATTGACCAATTTTCCCAGTCTGGTTGGGGTAATAACTGCATCAAATCTTTTTCAATTCCCACTGGTTGAGTATTTTTTGTTAAACCCAAACGTTGACTCAAGCGCTTAACATGAGTATCTACCGTCACTCCAGCATTAATACCATAAGCATGGGCTAAAACCACATTTGCGGTTTTGCGTGCTACTCCTGGAAGCTTTAATAATTGTTCCATTTGATTGGGAACAACTGAGTTAAAATCATTAACAATTATCTGACAAGCAGCTTTGATATTTTTGGCCTTGTTATGATAAAAACCCGTTGAACGAACCAACTCCTCCAATTGTAATATATCAGCATTTGCTAAACCTTTCGCATCAGGAAATAGTTTGAATAATGCGGGTGTTACCTTGTTTACACGCTCATCCGTACATTGAGCGGAAAGAATAGTTGCTACTAATAATTGTACAGGTGTTGAGTAATTTAAAGAGCAGGTTGCATCTGGATAAAGATAGTGAAGACGGGAGAGAATTTCTAAAGCCCGTTGTTTTTTAGTTAATGATTTACGAGTCAATTAATTTTCAATTTTGAGTGGTTAAGTAGGTTGGCGTTAAAAGTTGTCGTTATGAC
Organism: Dolichospermum sp.; assembly: GCA_046070105.1. Taxonomy (GTDB): domain Bacteria; phylum Cyanobacteriota; class Cyanobacteriia; order Cyanobacteriales; family Nostocaceae; genus Dolichospermum. The sequence continues at coordinate 11,833 of JBJUHT010000144.1, read as the reverse complement.
AAGGGAACAGGGAACAGGGAACAGGGAACAGGGAACAGGGAACAGGGAACAGGGAACAGGGAACAGGGAACAGGTTTTGCGTAACTTTACTTTTCGTTACTTATGTCGGTTTTTTCCGTTCACCTACTTATTTACCATACCAATTTTATGTGAGGCTGCACAAAAAAATAATCATCCGTATTTATCTGCGGTGAATTATTCTTAAATCCTAATCCTTGCAGCTTCATCATAATTTGGTATTAGTAGTCAGGTGATCATCTAATCATATTTACTGCAACAATTTTTGCACCCATTCTAGCTGAGTTGTTTCTTTGACAATTAAGAAAATTCCCAGTCCTAAAAGCAAGAATAAACCAGTTTGCATGACACCTTCTTGAATTTTGTTAGGTAAAGGTTTACCAAATAAACCTTCAATGAATAAAAAAGCTAATTGTCCACCATCTAAAGCGGGAAGGGGCAAAATATTAATAATTGCCAAATTAATGCTAATAATTGCCGCAAAAGAGAATAAATTTGTGCTATCATTAGCGGCTAATTGAGCGCCAATTTGGACAATTTTCACAGGTCCTGAAACTTGCCCGACAGTGTTTCCAAAATTAGTAATTAACTGTCCAAAACCTTTAAATGTGCCTACAACTAACTGTTGAAAACGATTAGCAGCGACTTGAAAAATCTCTGTAGTATTTTGAGGATGACGATAGCTTGCGTTACCATTGGCTACTAATTCAATACCGACGACACCTTTACCGTCAGTACCTTTTTTAGGTGTGATTTTCAGATGATTTTGTTGATTTTCATGTTGAATTTTCAGGTCAATTTCTTGATGAGGGTGGGTTTGAATTTCCTTTGTTAATAACATGGTTGCGTCTTTACCTAAAGGAAGTTCTTGACCATTTACAGCCAGAATAATGTCTCCTTCTCTAATCCCTGCTTGGTAAGCAATAGATTGTTCATTTACAGGTTTGACAACCACACCTGGTTGATACTGAAATTCTTGAGGTATACCAACGATTCCCAATTGCAAAGTCAACATTAAATAAGCAAAGATTAAATTGGCGATTACACCCGCACTAATGACAATGGCACGGTCTAAAACAGGGCGGTTACGCAACAAATTCGGGTCATTAGGGGGAATTGTACTATCTGGATCATCATCAGGAAAGCCAACAAAGCCACCCAAGGGGAAAGCGCGGATAGTATATTCCGTTTGTGATCCTTGGTACTTTAAAAGCGTCGGCCCAAAACCCAGAGAAAAGCGGTTAACGTAAATGCCTTGAGAACGGGCGGCTATGAAATGTCCCAACTCATGTACTAAGATCAAAATAGCCAAAACTGCGATCGCTGCTAAAACTGACATAGAGCTTAATCAAAATATTCGGATATATATTCTTATTGTACTTTGGAAATGGGCGGGCAGAGAATATCTGCTGATGCCAATTTTTGATCTTTTGTCTAATCCCATCCCGAAAACAGCGAATTATGGCAAGTTCTTCTATTTTCGGGCTTTTATCTCCAAAAAATGACTGGGAAATTTCTAGTTAAGGGCAAACCTTGCTAAAGCAGGATAAAAATCACTGATTTTACCCGATTATTATGTAGAATAATTACTAAAATGATATTTGTGATCACTAACTGTAATTAATTTTATCTAATAAAAAGTTATCTAGTTTTCACAGTTTACGAATATCAATAAACTTTATATTATTGAGGCTGTTTTTTAATTTTTAAATTGAGTTTATAGTAATTGATAAAATGCTTGTCTGCTCTAAAATCATCCTATCATAAAATTGATCTCCAGTGGTTCTAGTTTCCGAAAAAATTTTAAAAAATTTAAAATTTAAAATTTAAAAAAAAATTTCTTTTTTTTGGTCTTAACCGATTGACTTGTGCCGTGCGGCGTGATATTCTGATAATGAGAATATATCCCTTCGTGAGTTACTGCTTACACTCCATTATATTTATATCACTATCATAGCACGACGGAAGCGCCCTGAACCCTCAAAATCAAAAAATTTTTTTCAAAAAACTTATTTAAAATTGTAAATCAATAACTTTAACTTATGAATTAGTCATAACATGAATATAAATTACCATTACAGCGGATTAAGATAAGGGTGAGATACACCTTTGGCGGGCAAGATGCCCGCACCACAAGAGTTTTATTATTAATATCTGTAATCTGTACTTCATAATATCGGGAACTGCTGTAATAGTGTACGCATAACAGGTTACTGACTTTTCAAAAGAAAATCTTGATTAATAGCAGCATTTTCTATCCGATTACGAAATTCTTCTAGCACCTCCATAATCATTGTCTGTAATTCCATATATTGTTTTCTATCAATTGTCAAAGAATCTTCACCATCTGCAATTTCGTTTCTTGTCTTTAAAAGTTTTTCGTCTATGAGTTTAGATTTAGTGGAGTCAAGGAAAAAGTCTATTCCCAGGGTATGAGTTATTTCTTTTAGAATTTCCGAAGACAGATTAGATGCAGTAGAAATTGGATTTTTGGGTAAAGAACATCTTTCATCTAACTGGAAAAGAAAAAAATCACAAACAGGTATATATAATGATGCTTTATTTGTCTCTTTTGCCTGTTTGAGTTTTTCTTTCATTGCCAAAGCTAAAAAATTACTAGAAAGTTGTCCATATCGTAGTCTTTGAGTTCTAATATATTCCACATAAGAGTTTCCTGCTAATTTAACAAAACCCTCCCAATGAGCATACAAAATACATATTCCACTACGAATACATACATTATGCCTTTGAAGAGAAACATTTTTTAATTCTATCAAGGTTTTTATTTCTGAAAGTTCCTTTTTTCTCCAAGCAATATCAGTTGCCAGAGTCTTATTTAAGTCTTCAAGAGTTTGGATGCTCATAAAGGAGAAAATACTCCTTGACCAGGAGAAAATACTTCTCTACCCAGTCGAATAAGATGGGGTAAACGTCTGACAGCATTCACACCTGCACCAGACCACTTTTTATAAGTTGAATCTGACCAAATAGTTTTGATTGAATCAGATATTGTGTTTGTTGCTGGGATATTTTGATAATTTTGATAATTATATCCTATCCCTAATGCTATCACTTCAAATGCAGATAATAGAAAACCGCCCAGAAATCTATCTTGTTCAGATTTATATCTTTTGAAACTATTATCTCCTGTAGTTTGATTCAGGATATCAAAGGTTCTCTTAAATGCCATTTCTATATGGCTATAATCTAGGTTTTGATTAAGAGCCATTTTACGCATTTCTTCTGTGAGAAAAACACTAACATCGTCACCCAATTTTCTAATATCTTCCTCAGTTTTATCAAGTAGAAGAATAAACCGCAATACTAACTCCATGTCATACTGTTCTTCATAAAGTCTATCACTCAATGCGATACAGTTTTTGAATGGTTCATAGTCGGCAAGTGATCGCATCAATTCATGGAGTTTTTTATTTAGCATCAAAAGGATACAATCGAAAAACTCTTTGAAACTCTGGGTTAATATCAATTTCATTACTTTGATAAAGACTCATCCATTCTCCAATAGACATTGAGTAGTCATCTGTGCGAACTTCTTGCCTTGTTTTATCAATTTCTTCTTGCAGGGGCATAATTACAGGTAATATAAACGTTCGTGTATATAACTATCTTGTTTGGACAATTATACCTGATATTATATCTTTAAACAAAGATGAAAAACAAAAAAAACTGAGGCAAACCACCCAGATACATAGATAATTAAATATTGAGAAGTGTGAGGTGATCAAATGCGGGCTTTTGTGACTGGTGGTACGGGGTTTATTGGTTCTCATGTGGTGCGATCGCTGTTACAATCAAAATATCGAGTTACAACTTTAGTCCGTCCTGATAGTAACCTGGAAAATTTACAGGGTTTAGCTGTAGATATTGTGAAAGGTGATGTAAACGACCCGAATATTTGGGAACAGATACAGGGGTGTAATTACTTATTTCATGTCGCTGCCCATTATTCATTGTGGCAAAAAGACCGGGATTTGCTATATTGGAATAATGTAGAAGGGACGCGCAATATTTTAGCAGCGGCGCAAAAAGCGGGAATTGAACGTACAGTTTATACTAGTTCCGTGGCGGCTATTGGTGTAGGAAAACCTGGGGAAATTGTCAATGAAACCCATCAAAGCCCGGTAGAAAAATTGGTGGGAGATTACAAAAAATCGAAGTTTTTAGCGGAACAAGTAGCAATATCAGCAGCTAATCAAGGTCAGGATATTGTGATAGTAAATCCTAGTAGTCCCATTGGTCCATTAGATATTAAACCTACACCAACGGGGGATATTATCCTACGGTTTTTACGGAGACAAATGCCAGCTTATGTGGATACCGGGTTAAATTTTATTGATGTGCGGGATGTAGCCAAGGGACATTTACTAGCATTAGAAAAAGGAAAAAAAGGCGATCGCTATATACTAGGTCATGAGAATTTGAGCTTCAAAGAACTTCTAGAACAACTAGCCCAAATTACGGATTTACCTGCACCGCAAACATCTATACCAGCTTGGATACCGCTTACTGTGGCCTGGATAGACGAAAAAATCCTTGCTCCTCTAGGGAAAACCCCCACAGTTCCCATAGATGGTGTTCGCATGGCACAGCAACCAATGTATTATGATACTTCTAAGGCTATCCGCGAATTAGGTTTACCTCAGTCCCCCCTGAGTGTAGCGCTCAAGGATGCTGTAGATTGGTTTATAGCTAATGGTTATGTCAATTAGGTGACAGGGGACAGGAAACAGGGGGGAACAGGGAACTCTTAACTAGGAACTCTTAACTGGGAACTCTTAACTGGGAACAGGGAACAGGTAATATTATTTCCTAATGACAACTGACCACTAACAACTAACAACTGACCACTGACCACTGACCACTGACCACTTACCAATTACCCATTACCCATTACCAATTACCAAACAAATTGAGGAGTGTTAGTTTCATGGCGATTAATTTACAACAAGCAATTGATATTGGGAAATATTTAGTTACCCAAAGATTACTAGGGCGGAAACGGTTTCCCCTGGTATTAATGCTAGAACCCCTATTCCGGTGTAATTTGGCTTGTACAGGTTGCGGTAAAATCCAGCATCCAGTGGAAATACTTAAACAAAATCTGACTCCAGAACAGTGTTTTGCAGCAGTGGAAGAATGCGGCGCACCGGTTGTTTCCATTCCCGGAGGAGAACCATTATTACATCCCCAAATCAGGGAAATTGTTGAGGGTTTAATTCAACGCAAGAAATATATTTACTTGTGTACCAATGGTTTATTGCTAGAAAAGAGTCTCGATAAATTTCAACCTTCTCCCTATCTCACCTTTAGTGTACATTTAGATGGAATGCGAGAATGGCATGATAAATGTGTAGACAGAAAAGGGGTTTTTGATACTGCTATCCAAGCAATTCGCGCTGCTAAAGCTAAGGGTTTTCGTGTCGCTACCAACACGACCATTTTTGAAGGTTGTAATGTTGAAGAAATGCAGGAATTTTTTGATTTTCTGGAAACATTGGGAACTGACGGAATGATGATTTCTCCTGGTTACAGTTATGAATGGGCTCCAGATCAAGATCATTTCCTACAAAGAGAACAAACCCGCGCTTTATTCCGGGAAATTCTCATACCCTACACCTCTGGAAAGAAAAACTGGAACTTCAATCATAATCCTTTATTCTTAGATTTTCTCATTGGAGAAAAAGACTATGAATGCACTCCTTGGGGTAGTCCTAGTTACAGTGTTTTAGGTTGGCAAAAACCGTGTTATTTGTTGAATGAAGGGTATTATCAAACATTCCAAGAGTTGTTAGATAAAACTGATTGGAGTCAATACGGACGCGCTAGTGGTAATCCGAAATGTGCTGATTGTATGGTACATTGTGGTTATGAACCAACTGCCGCAATGGACGCAATGCAGCCGAAAAATATTGCCCGTTCTCTAACTACTGTATTTGGGAAGTAACAGTCTGAATCAGGATGTACAATATTTGAGGATCTTGTTAATCTTCTCATCTAGAAAATCCTGATTCTGATTACTTTTTAAATAAATAAGATCCAATTTTTATCTATCTTTGTGTCCTAGTCGGTTCGTTTATCTAAAGAGATCTAACAATATGACCTCACAACTGTATGAAACAGATTTTTATGCTTGGACATTGGAACAGGCAAAATTATTAAAGCAAGGAGAACTAAATCAACTTGATACTTTAAATTTAATAGAGGAAATTGAATCTTTGGGTAAGCGAGAAAAGCAAGAATTAAGAAACAGACTAGGGATTTTAATTGGACATTTGCTAAAGTGGGAATATCAAAGCGATAAACGTAGTAACAGTTGGAAAGCGACAATTAGAGAACAACGTCGTCGGATTAAAGAACATTTACAAGAAAACCCTAGTTTAAAATCCTATCTATCAGAAGTAGTTATTTCTGCTTATCAAGATGGTGTAGATTTAGCAATTCAGGAAACTAATTTACCTGATACCACTGTTCCTAGTGAAAATCCCTATAGTATTTCTCAAATTCTTGATCCTGCTTTTTTAGTGAATCAAGAGGAATAATAACCAAATGGTAACAGAGAGTTTTGACATCAGTATGCAAAAAAATTTGTCAAAATACTTGGCAAATAAAAGATCATCTGCTATATTAGTTTCATACCCAAAAACCTAATCCCCTAATCCCCTGTCCCTACGGGGATGTAGAGACGTTCCTCGGAGCGTCTCTACTCTTTTATACAGCACTTACCGATAAATGGATACAAAATCACCCCACCCCCAACCCCCTCCCCGCAAGCCAGGGAGAGGGCTATGATGTACTTTATAACAAAGGAATCTGCTGTATTTGATGTTACAGGTTTCTGAAATTTTAGATATTGAATCTTAATCTTTAACCTAAATAGAACTTACGCAAGTGTCACACTAAAAAATCTGTTGTAGGGTGCGTCAGAAAGTATAAATTAGGCAACTAAAGAGATTCTTGATATCTGACGCACCTTACGAATGTGCCAGTTGCGTAAGTCCTGCTAAAAACCAAGAGTTCTATCTAATCAGCATTAAGAATTTTGGGAACTCGGAAAAAATCACCTTCCTGTTGAGGTGCGCTGTTGAGGATTGCTTCTCTTTCAGGATAAGGTTGGAGAATGTCTTCTCTGGTGACATTGCTGACATCAATAGCTCTGGTTGTTGGTGCGACATTAGTAACATCCAGTTGATTTAGTTGTTGAATATAATCCAGAATATCACCCAATTGAGTGGTAAATTGTGTTTCTTCATCTGCTGTCAATTCTAAACGAGCCAGATTAGCAACTTTACGAACTAGTTGACTATCAATCATAATTTATCAGTTGTCAGTTGTCAGTTGTCAGTGGTCAGTTGTTAGTTGTCAGTGGTTCGTTGTCCGTTGTCCGTTGTCCGTTGTCATAAAATTAACAACCGACTCATGGCTAACTTAAAAGAATACGTCAATTTGCGATCGCCCGGTAGTTTTGAGCCAGTTTTGAGCTTCAATGTAATTATTGGGAGCCATGCGAATTGCTCGAATCCAATAATCTGCTGCTTGATCAAACAATGCTTCACCACCATCATGATCCCCGCTTTCCTTAGCTCTTTCACCTTGAAAATGATAAATGACGGCGATATTATTTAAAGCTTGGGGTAATTGTGGATTTAACTCAATAGCCTGATGATAAAACTCTAAAGCCTTGTTATGATCGCCGTTGCTGGCATAAATCAACCCCATATTATAGAGAATATAACCGCGATCATTGGGGTCTTCTTCCATGGACAAGGCTTCTGTATAATAGTCTAATGCTTCAGCATACTCACCTTCTGCTTGGGCAGACATTCCATCTCGATAATAAACAAATGCTTCTTTAGCTTTTTTGTTGGTTGGCAATATCTTGAGGATGATATCTGCCATAACGGTAAAGGATTTGTCAACAAAGTTATCGTTTTTCTGTGTTCTTGGCATATAAACCTTTTTGGTTACTCAATTCCAGCATAAACCTAATATCGCTAATTTAACTGATTTGTGGGGGTTTGGGTTAGGGTAAGAGGGAATAGGCAAGAGGCAAAATTATCTATTATGAACGGCAGTATAGGAATAATATTTGATATCTGAAATTATTTGCGTAGTCAGATAAAATGCAAAAGGTAAGATGCAAAAGGGTTTCAGAGAATTTAGGTATACGGAGTTTTTTTCAAAAATCAAATATGAGTGCTATATAATGGAGAACAATATCTGACTACTCATAAGATATTGAAGAGAAAACCTGAAATTAAGCATAATAATTGTGAAAACTATATAGACTAGGACTTACGCATTGACAGGATCAACCAAATATGAGGTATAGATTTCAGGTATTTTTACGTGATTGTTTGATGATTTTTGAGCGATAGCGAAGCGCTGCTGCAAGCAGTTCGCTATTGATCGGAAGTTAATCGCCAAAAGCCTGAAACGACCAAATATCCTTCATACAGATGATGGTTAATTTGTACAGTGCGTAAGTCCTATGAACAATCAATTACTTCTTCAAGATTTACGAGTATACGTTGCTACCAAATAAAAACGCTCCCCACTTATACCTTAATCAATACTCAATATTTAGAGTGATAGAAGAAGTTTATATTAGTGCCATTCACCAATTAAGGTGAAAGCAGCCCAATTTTTGGGGTGAGAATCTTGCTGCATTGTCGTTAGCATTGCTTGACGCAAAGCTTGGGCTTTATCAAAGTTTTGCTGGAATTGTGTATAAAATTCAGTCATTAGCCCAGCAGTCGGAGAATCGGGTATTGCCCATAAAGATACAATTACACTAGAAACGCCCGCAGAAATAAAGGAACGGGAAAGTCCAATTACCCCATCTCCTGTTAATCTTCCTCGTCCTGTGTCACAGGCACTGAGAACCACTAATTCAGCATTTAAGTTCATATTTAAGATTTCTTCAGCAGTAAGCAGACCATTATCATTACTAGAAGGAGCTAGAGCGATCGCACTACCCAATCCCCGAACGTTATCTAGTAATCCGTGAGTGGCTAGATGAATGATTCTTGCTTTGGGCATTTTCTCTACTATTACCTTTTTAGTACCATTGCTTCCTGTAATAGCTGGAGTCTGAAAAAGAAGTGCGATCGATCGCTTCTGCTTCCTTTTTAGCCCCCGGTAAAGAGCTTAAAGGCTGAGGCTGTTCCCCCATTCTGTGAGGTAGACTGGGCATAGTTGGATTTCCCAATACCAATACTTCTTGAAGTGCAGCTTGGTTCACTTTTGCTTGTTGTTGGCGTGTTAACTGCAATACCTGTATTGAAGGAGCGGTGAGAATGGTGTGTTTTTCAATCAAATATTGGTCAGAGTCATCTTGCAGAGCAGGGAAAGGAAGCAGAAACAGAGATCCTTGAGGCATAAAGATAACTTTGGCATTAACTTCTGTCGGCAGTAGATCGGCAATCGGTTGAATTAGAATTTGATGAAGTTTTTTCAGGCGTTGTGATAAATCGCCTCCTTCAGTATCGGCAAGATTTTGGTCTTGCACATCCTCCCAATCTCGACCTCTTACACCCAGAGAATCACGGGTAAGGCGAACAAGGTATTCAAGAGTATTGTTTGTCTGCCACAACGGTTTTAAGTCAACATTACGAAAGGCTACTTCCCCCGTGGGTTTAATTACCCAAATATAGAGTTCTGAGTCGGCAAATCCTGGCTTACCTTGAACTTTAAATTCATCACCAAGAATCGAATACTCAACTAAAGTAGCATTTTGAGCTTTAGCAATTTGTTTAATTTGCTGTAGGGTAGGTGAAGCAATAGTTGATTCAGAGTTTTGGCTGGGGGATAACCGTGAAGCTAACAACTCTACAAATGCACGAGCGCGTCCCCGTTCAGCTACTTCGAGAGCTTCAGTAATTTTATTCTGGGCGATGAGGACTTTTTGTAATAATCGGTAAGTGCGAGCTTGCTCTTCAAAAACCGAAACTTTATAAGCATCATTGTCACCCAATCTTGCCCTTATTGATTCCCAGGCTTGCATTGCAGTGCAAAGAAATTTTTCTGCTTCCCCAAGATTGCCAAATTTGAAGTGAATACCACCTAAATTGTTCAGTGCATTCCCTTCAGCACCGAGGTCTTTGATTTCTCTAGCAATCTCTAAACTCTTTAGAGTATAATTAATTGCTTGGGTATATTCTTCTTGGTAATAGTAACTAAGTCCCAGACCGCCCAAAGCAATTCCCTCTCCTTGGCGATCTTTGTATATGCGGGCGAGATCCAAATATTGTTGCTGATAGTTAATCGCTTGAGCATAGTCTCCCAAGTGCTGGGAAATATTACCTAAATTTCCTAAGCTACGCCCTTTACCTATGGGGTCTTGGTTTTGTTGGGCGAGGTTTAGACTCTGCTGTTGGTAATCCTTTGCTTTGGTAAAATCTCCCTTAGCAGAATAAACCATTCCCGTATTATTTAAAGTTTTCACCTTATTACGAGGGTCTTGGAGGTAGTTAGCAAACTCAAGACTATTTTCGTAGTATTCAATCGCTTGATCGTATTCTCCCAAGAAAGAGTAAGCTAGTCCAATACTTTCTAATGCACCGAACACACCTTGAAAGTCCTGCCTTTGCTCTTTGATAGTCAAGCATTTTTGAGCGCAGTCAATTGCCTCAGCGTAGTATCCCAAGTTCCTGTAAGCAATTCCCAGCGTTCCTAGAACATCTGCTTTTGCTATTTCTTGGTATGGTTGCTGTGAGAAAAATTCCAATAATTGCTGTAGATATTGAATTGCTTCAGAGAATTTACCTAAGCGATTGCAAACTGCTCCCAGATTTCCTAAAATTCTTGCCTCTTGTTCGTAATCTTGCAGTTCTCGATATATACTTAGTGCATTTTTTAAAGACTGTTCTGCCCCTTCCAATTGACCGGTATTAGCTTGCTCGAAAGCTTTTTCCATCAATCGGTGTGCTTCTTGTTGCTGAGGATTATTATTAATTGCAAATCTAGCTAAAGCTTCCTGAACCTGATTCTGTAACCACTGATAATTAATTTCTCTAGCAATGGCTAAGGATTGGTTATAAAAATTACTTACTTCATCATATTTCGCAACAGCAAAGTAAGCATTTCCTAACCAAAATAAAGTCTCTGCTTCACCTTGCCGATCTTGGATATTCTGGTAGATATTTAGGGCTTCGTTCAAATTATTTACAGCAGTTTCGTGAGTACGACTCCGTATTTGCTGCATCCCTTGTTCAAACAGTTGTCTCGCTTGCTCTTGGAGTTGTCTATAATTCATGATTGCTCAGTTCCAAAATTATTGATACAATAGTTTCCGAAAATATGAGGTGCAAATTTAGCGGACAAGATGCTTGCAGAGAGTTTAATTATTACCTCATTTGAATTAAACACAGCCTATTTCAGATATATAGCAGTCCTATTTGAGAAATGAACAAACGAGACAAGGAAGACAAGGTAGATAAGTGAGACAAGGTAGAGAGATGTTTGTATATAATTTAGGATTGCTATATGAGGTACATATTTTAGGAACAAAGCTTTATGCAAAGAGACTTTTAACCCTGTTCCCTACTATATGGCAAAATTAAGATAAAATTACTACTTTTTCCGTTAAATTGGTTACTTTTATTGAATGAGATATTCACTTAAATATTCGAGAGCTTCTGAACTTTCAACAAAGTAAGTCAGATGGTCACAAGCTACTTCTTGGATATTAGTAGGAATTCTTCTTCCTTCTGGAATATTCTTAATGCTGTCCACTTTCACAGCAATATCATTTGGTTGACCAAAGAAAGGAAATTCCACAACTTGAGTGCCTAAC
>JBJUHT010000143.1:0-19107 GCA_046070105.1 Dolichospermum sp. | reverse complement strand
TTAACTGTTTGGATACTGCAAACAGTATTTGCTTTAGTTGCTTCTGTAATTAGCTTGGCAGTTTTAGCGGGTTTAGTATATCTTGGATACAAATTTTTTGTTGCTGACAAAAAAGGGAAATAAACAAGATCCTATCACTGGTATAAAAATCAATTTACAGGTAATTATCCAATGGCCAATCCAATTATGGGGAGAAGCAGTAATCAATCTAGCCGCCCAGAAGAACCGAAAAAAGTTAATATGACATCACTAACAGCTAGGCGTTTTGCGGCTTGGACGGTGGAAATAACTCTCTTTATTACTAGTGGGTTAGTTCCTTATGCTTTGGGTTCATACGTAAATTCACGGAGTGATATCCAACGAGTCCCCCTAAATCCGATTCTAGTAGTCACAGAAAAAGCGATCGCTAGACCTCTGGCATTACCCGTAAATTACGGTATTCGTAATGTAGCTTGGCCGACTAATATTCTGTGGACTATAGCTGTATTATTACCTACTACCTTTTCCTGTTGGCAATTGTATTTATTAGCTAAAACTGGTAGTACCATACCTAAGCGTTGGTTTGGTGTGCGGGTGGTTAATGCAGAAGGACAAGCTCCAGGATTAAGTGCGGTTCTGGTTAGAGAAGGATTAGGACGCTGGACTGTGCCAGTTTCCGTAGCTTATCTGCTGTGGCGTTACAGCTTTATTTTTCCCAACTTATCTCTGTTTACATCTTTAACTCTGTTAATGATCCTGGCTGAAGCAAAAGGTTGGCCGGGACAAAAGCATCCCCGCTCTTTCCATGACCAATTAGCTCGCACTTATACAATAGACGCTGCAAGCACTTTCAGTCAGCCTCAAGAGGAGTCAAAAATACACCAGGACAATAATGTAGATAGTTCCTCCAGTCAACAATCTATTTCTAGCCTTTCCCAGAGTGGCAATTCTCATTTCAGTCTGTTTTTGGTGGGGTTAACTAGTATAATTGCTGTATTATCAACTTTAATAGGTACACAAATCTATATCCAAACCCAAGAAAGCCAACGTAGAAGCGAACAAACTAATACTCAAAAGTTTGTGGAACTCATTAAAGCACTTAATCCCAACAACGGTGTTACTAATGAAGAGCGTCAAAAAACCATTTTAGCATTGGGTAGTATGAATGACGCACAGTCTATAAAACTATTAGTGGATTTACTGATTAAAGAAACAGATATCTCAACCCTGAATACAATTCAACAAGCTTTAACAAATACAGGTCTAAAAGCCATCCCCGAATTAAAGCGCGTGAATCAGTTTTTAACTGGGGAAATAGAATCTATGGGGAAAAGTTCAAACTGGGAATTTAGACAAAATCAGTTAATTCTCACCCAGCAGGTAATCAACAAAATTCTAGCTATCTATGGTGGCAAAATTAACAATATTGACTTGAGCAATGCTCAATTAGGTTCTCAAGGGTCTGGGAGAAAGTCCTCATTTCAATTGGAATTAAAAAACGTTGACTTATCAGGAATTATCCTGAAATCTGCAAATCTCAACCAAGCTAATTTCCAGGGTAGTCGTTTCCGTAATCTAGGTGAAGATGGACGTTGGGATACTTACGATGATACCATGGCAGATTTAAGTAATGCTCAGTTAAAACAAACTAATTTTAATGATGCCAATCTCAGTCGTATTTTGATGAATCAAAGTGATTTAAGTCGCGCCAATCTTAACAAAGCCAACTTATCCTATACCCGCTTGTTTGCTGCTAATTTAAGTAGCGCTCAGTTAGTAGGTGCAGATTTACGCAATGCACTCTTAGAAAATTCTAGTTTAACCAATGCAGATATAAGCGATGCAAATCTAACAGAAGCAAATCTATATGCGGCTCATTTAGTGCGTGTTTCTGCTATCGGTACACAATTAGCTTATGCCAATTTAACTAAAACTGATTGGCAAGGTGCAGATTTATCCGAAGCCTATTTAAATTATGCTAATCTTAGTGATGCGAACCTCAGCGCTACTCGACTTACTGGTGCGAGTTTGCAGTCAGCTAACTTAGAAAACGCTAATTTGCGAAATGCTGATTTGAGTCGTGCTGACTTACGGGGAGCAAATGTAACCGGAGCAGATTTTCAAGGTGCAATTTTGTTTACAGTTAAACAAGAGTCAGACAAATTTGTCGAAACTCCTGATCTTGGTTCACAAAATGCTTTAATTCAAGGAGTAGATTTTAGTAAAGCTAAAAATTTAGATCCTCAACAATTAGCCTTAATTTGCACTAAAGGTGGACTGCATTCTCATTGTCCATAAATACCAATAATCAGGCATTAATTTAGTATTTAGATTTTATTAGGAGTGGTGTGATCAAAAAAATTCAGCAGCAGTTTTGAGTTTAACTTCAACTCTCAACCCCATGGTGTTATGAGTTACTAGAAATTTCCTTTTTCCTCCGCATTTAAACCTTAATTAGCATAGGTAACTGGGAAAAATAATAAGTAACTAATGGGACTTAACCAAGGGTTTTGTTGAACTTAAAATTAAAATTATTCCCCATAATTTTTTGGATGAAAAATGGTGATAAATCGAGAAAAAGTAGAGTTTTACCTAACAGATATAGAAACATCTATAGGTAAAGCAGTTAATTTAACTATCGCTTTATTAGTGTTAGTATCTTCAGGGATTTTTGTCGCAGAAACCTATAGTATTCCTGAAGATGCTCATTTAGAATTAAGAACATTAGATACTTGTATATTAATAATATTTACTGCGGAATATTTATTGCGTTTATGGAGTACGAAAGATAGAGTTAAGTATCTTTTCAGTTTTTATGCAATTATTGACTTAATGGCCATTCTACCATCTTTGATCGGATTAGCAGATATTAGTTTTATCCGTTTATTACGGTGGTTTCGTATCTTGCGATTACTGAGATTTATTGACAAAAAATTTTTAATTGGTAGTATTAGTAATGAAGATAGTGTAATTTTTGGCAGAATATTATTTACCTTATTTGCCATAATTTTTGTTTTTTCTGGGTTAATTTATCAAGTCGAACATCCACTTAATTCCCATAATTTTAATACTTTTTTAGATGCTTTTTATTTCTCAATTGTGACAATGACAACCGTGGGATTTGGTGACGTGATTCCCATTTCTGAATTAGGCCGTTTATTGACAGTATTAATGATTATAACAGGAGTGGCACTAATTCCTTGGCAAATTGGAGATCTAATTAAACGATTAGTAAAAACAGCAAATCAGGTAGAAACTATTTGTGAAAGTTGCGGTTTAGCTTTTCATGATCCAGATGCTAAATTTTGTCGCAGATGTGGTCAAAAGTTACCATAAAATTTTAAATTTTAATTTTCCAAAAGTGATATATTTTCTCCGGTAGCAGTTTCAAAATTTACATCTTCATACACATCTGCTATAGGACAGTTAAAGTTGATACTTTCAAAATGAATATTTTCCCCAGGTTCATAACTATAAAGTACCCATTTTCCTTCTGAGTTACGACGAAAAACTTCTACACTGATGCGGTTTTGACTGATTAGTATATATTCCTGAAGTGATGCTAATTTCCGGTAGTCAGCAAATTTATCACCTCTATCAAAGGCCTCTGTGGTAGGGGATAAGACTTCGATGATTAAACAGGGATAACGCAGAAAGTTATGAAAAGCCTTGTCTTTTTGGTGACAACTAACTATGACATCAGGATAATAATAGGTATTAATTGACTCAATATGTGCCTTTGTATCGGAAATATAAGCTTGACAACCACTTCCACGCAGATGGTTTCTTAACATTGAAGCAATATTAAGTGTAATAATTACATGAGTATTACTAGCACCTGCCATTGCGTAGACTTCTCCGTCCCTGTATTCATACTTAATAGGACTGTTTTCTTCCCCTTGGAGATATTCTGTGGGGGATATGTAGTTATAATTTGGAGTTGCGACCATAAAATTTGATTGTTAGTTATTCATTGCTATAGGAATCCGGTTTGATTCTGTGAACTTACTTGTGTGGTCAGGGAACAGGGAACAGGGAACTCTTAACTGGGAACACTCCGAAGAAAGACAGAATTAATACCTACTGAGTCTTGTATGGCTACGCCACACAAGCTATCACAAATCAAATATTATTCCTATAATAATCAATTATTAATTATCAATTGTCAATTGTCAATTGTTGCAGATATTTTGAATAAATTGGCGTTTTAAAGCTGCAAAAACTGGACAGGGGGTTGTTGGTTGTAAATTCTCCGGTTTATTCCAGGTAAAAGGCGCTTTTTCAGCCGCAGACATCCATAAAAGTTTTTTTGCTCTCGTCATAGCGACATAAAGTAAACGATATTCCTCTGCAATTTTCAGGTATTTTGATTCTTCTCCAGCTTGCTGAATATCAGGTATGGATTTTTGATGAAGGAGAGCGCGAATTTGAGCGCGTGCGACTTCTGATAAACTAAAATCCCCTAAAAATTGGGACTGGAGGGGAATCCAAAATCTTCCCGGAATTAAGTTTTCATGGAGAAATGGCAAAAATACATAATCCCAGTCTAACCCTTTGGCTTTGTGCATAGTGATAATTGTTAATTGTCCTTTTTGGGTGTATTGTTCTTCAATATTTTCTGTTTCTACTGGTTCAAATTTTTCGGAACTGACAATTTCAATTAAAGTTGATATCATCTTTCCCATGGAATTATCACTAAAAATTTGCTGATTTACCCGTTCTGCAAGTTTGTCAGCAGTAGCTAATTCCCCTTGATTATATTTTAAGGTTAAAGCAAAAAAAGAAATTATTTGATAAAAAGGTAATTCTAAATAAGCGCGGAGTAAACTCCGACAAATATGAGCCGCTTTTTTAACTATTTCTGTTTGAGGTGGGGTTAAAGGTCCTGGATATAAAAATTCTTCGGGAACACTAGCTAGGGTGTTAATATCTTGGGTAGGTATTAATTGACGTTCTACAAGCACATCTAAAGTAGCTTTCAAATAATCAGCGGAATGAGGGCGATCGCAAAATTGTAATAATGATAAAATCTCTTGAGGAACATGAGAACGTCGTTCTTTTTCTCCCACATCATAAAGTTTGATTTTATGCTCTTGACATATTGGTTCTAAAGCAGTAGCTAACCATCTTCCTTGACGATTTTCTCGCACTAATATCGCTGCGGAAGATTCACGATTTTCTCTAAATAACTCAATTACTCTTTGGGAAATTAATTCAACTGTATGATGTATATCTTTGGGAGTATAAAGTTCTAATCCTCTCCCTACTGGTTCAGGATTTTGTTTACCGTCACTGATATCTAAAGGGTAAATTTTATGATTGATAAATGGTGTTTGTCTGCTGTTATTTTTAGCGAAGTTCTGATGATTTACCCATTCTAAAACGAAGTTAGCAGCATCAATAATTATTTGTGTACTGCGACCAGCTTGAGACATTTTAGCTAGTCTATTTTTACTTTCACAATCTTCACAAAATTCCCGAAAATAAATTGGATCAGCAGGAGTAAAAGTAGAATTAACAGCTTGATTAGTATCACCAACTCTGATTAAATTTAATGTTTCTTGACTGGCTAGTATTTCTAATAACTTGGTTTGTAATGGACTGGAATCTTGAGCTTCATCTTCAAAAACAGCTAAAACTTTATTTTGTTCTATCCGACGAGCGCTAGGATTTTCTAATACTTTCAAAGCAGCTAAAATCATATCATCGTAATCAATAAAATCCTGTAATTTCATAAATTCTCGATATTCTGTATACAATCCTGCTGCTACTGTTAAAATATCATATTTATCTGGATTTATTTGACTCCATTTTAATAAATCTTGTGGTAATATTCCTGAACTTTTCGCCTCATGAATAACAGTATAAGCCAAATCTGGTAATACTTCTGTTCTCAGGACTGACTGACGACGTAATCTTTCCGTTTCTTCTCCATCAAATTGTTGTCCTGCCAGCAATTTAAGGTAAAGTTGGGGATGATTAAAAATCCATTTTTCTACCGCTACATGAATAAATCTGTGACTTTGATTTGGTGTAATTAAGGTGGCATTTTCTAACTGTAAACCCGATAAATCAGGATAACGACTAGCAATAATTAAAGCTAAAGCGTGCAAAGTATAAACTGCAAATCCTGTTTGTGGTAAAGAT
The DNA here is from genome assembly GCA_046070105.1 of Dolichospermum sp. Taxonomy (GTDB): domain Bacteria; phylum Cyanobacteriota; class Cyanobacteriia; order Cyanobacteriales; family Nostocaceae; genus Dolichospermum. The sequence goes on along the minus strand of JBJUHT010000143.1, from coordinate 12,981 downwards.
AATTGTTTTAAATTTTCCCGAATTTTAGATTTAATATTCGCAGTCGCAGAACGGGTAAAAGTAACAACTACTAGCTGTTTATATTCTTTATTACCTGTTTTTAAATAATATTGATATTGACGAGCAATAGCAATGGCCGCAGCCGCAGCCATTCCCGTTGATTTTCCCGCTCCTGGCACGGCAGACACTGCCAATGGACCTGATTGCCAATCAGCCATTTGCGTTTGTCCTGGACGCAATTTAGCCTTAATTTCGGCAATATTTTCTTTTAGTTTCATAATAGATGATTGGTCATTACTCATTGTCTTGTGGGGTGGGCTTCTAGCCCGCCCAAGTATATAAATTAGATCCTTATTAGTAGATGATTTTTAGTAGATTCTTGTTAGCCTAGCATCAATTATTCATCAATTTGCCAAGCATCTTTGGTAAATTCTTCATCTAGAACTTTCTTTGGCCGCACTAAAACAATCATTTTCCCCAATAAGGGAATTTTTGGTGCAGTTTCAAACCATTGAAAGTCAATACTCTCCCCATTATTAAAAACAAAGTAGTTGGAAATATCCCATTCTCTTTGAGCGCGATCTATTACAATCATAATTGGTTCAACTTTGCTTTGATGGGGGTTGGGAAAAATATCACTATTACCAATGACTACAACGGGATCTTCTGCATTTAATAGCACTTTCCATCCTGGTAAACATACCCAAGCTTGTTCCCCCGCAAATTTCACCATCCGAAATGGTTCGATCTCCGTAATTAATGGTACTGATTGAAAATCTTGTAGTGTTAATGGTAACTCACCTATGACTGGTAAAATCCGAGGTATATCTTCATCAGATTCAAGACGGTAAAAAGGGAGGATAGGTGGAGCAACTTTGGGCGCAACGCTAAAATCCATTAATAGCTGTTCTAATTGCTTTCTAGCACTCTCAGAATGGACAAAGCGTAAACCCTTAGCTATTAAACGCGATCGCTCGGATAAGTCAGATTTTTGTTTAGCGAATTTCCAACATTGATAAGCGACAGCATCCCCCGGATGTTTACTGAATCCTTCTGGTAAATTAGGAAACCAAGAAAAATCTTTAACTGCTTTGGCTATATCTCTGACTACATCTGCATCGAGCTTGTATTCAAAGGTTAAATCTGCCGTAGTAGCACGGTCTTCTTGATTTAATCCACGTAATTCATATAACACATCACTGCTTTTTTGTTTATAGAAAGCTAATGTTTCCGCTGATGCTCCACATTTTTCCATAGAAGCATAAACTTGAGAGCCAACAATTACCTGATTCTGTTGAATTGGTTCAAAACCTGTTGCTTCAAAGATAGTTTGAGGATTATAACCGTTTTTTTGCAAGTAAGCGATGGCTTGTCCCCATTCCACCCAAGAACCCTGTTTTTGTCTGAGTTTCACTAATAATTCTGTAGCTGTATCCTCAAGATTTTGAGAATTGGGCTGTATTTCTGTCATAATTCTATTAAAAAGCTAAAAAGCAGTTAAAAATCTGCGTACAATAAGTTTTAAACAACTCGTTATAGGCTATTATTGAGTCACCTATAGGAGTATATCACTAAAGCTGGTCACTATGAAAAATTAGGGACTGACAAAAAGTAAATTACTAATTTTCCTGGACTGTGTTGATAACGCACCAATATTCATAAATTAAATCTATTAATGATGCGTTACTAGTCGCTAACGCACCCGACAAGGTAAAAATCGCCCAGTTAAAACCGTCAGTTGGTATGATCAGGTTTGAATGAAAATTATCTTTTTTTCCTGAAAAATGACTAACGAAGTTCGTACTATATTTAACCGCATTGCTCCCGTTTATGATCAACTAAATGATCAATTAAGTTTAGGACAACACCGAATTTGGAAAGAAATGACAGTCAAATGGAGTGCTGCTAAACCTGGTGATACTAGCTTAGATCTATGTTGCGGTACTGGTGATTTAGCGTTTCGTTTAGCACGTCGTGTCGGAATGACAGGAAAAGTTTATGGAGTTGATTTTTCCCGGAATTTACTGAATAATGCTCAAGAACGCTGCAAAAATTATTATCCTCAGCTACCGATCAATTGGGTAGAATGTGATGTATTAAATTTACCTTTTGAAGATAATTATTTTGATGCAGCTACTATGGGATATGGATTAAGAAACGTTAAAAATATTACTAAAAGTCTTCAGGAAATATATCGTGTTCTTAAACCAGGAGCTAAAGCTGCGATTTTAGACTTTCATCGTCCCAATCATCAACAGTTACGCGCCGTGCAAAAATGGTATTTAGATAATTGTGTAGTTCCTATAGCCACTAATCTTGGTTTAAAGGAAGAATATGCTTATATTAGCCCTAGTTTAGATCGCTTTCCCACGGGTAAAGAGCAGATAGAGTTAGCGCGTCAAGTTGGTTTTCAGGAAGTTAGACACTATCCCATTGCGAACGGTATGATGGGAGTATTAGTAGTAATTAGGTAATCTAAAAGCCGTGGATTTATCTCAAATCTTATTATATGTATCACCCCCAATTCTGGGTGGATTAATTGGCTATTATACTAACGATATAGCCATAAAAATGCTGTTTCGTCCCTACAAACCAGTTTATGTTTTTGGGAAAAGAGTACCATTTACTCCTGGGTTAATTCCTAGTAATCAAGAGCGGTTAGGACAAAATATTGCTAATGCGATTATGAAGTCCCTACTGACCCCAGAAGAACTACAAAATCTAGCGCGAAAACTTTTACAACCTGAACGGTTACAAGGAGGAGTTCTCTGGTTATTACGTCTGCTATTTGAGCAAATTAGAGATGATAAAAACCCCCGTACTACTAAAATTGTAGCGGGAATTTTACGGGATTTATTGGGTGAATCTTTACCGCGTCTTTTGAGGGTATTAGCACGACAGGAAACATTTTTAGAAACTCAAATTAACCAAATATTTGATCAGGTATTACTAGAATTTCAACTCAGTGAAGAGCAATCTATCCGGTTAGCTGATTGGTTATTAGAGATAGTTTTACCACCAGATAGACTGCGACAAATTATCATTGATTTCTTAACAGATCGGACAATTCAAGCTATTGATGAGAGCTTTCGAGAAAAAACCAGTGGTACTTATTGGGTAGTCGCAAATTTGTTCGGTTTAAAGAATACTCTAACCCGGTTACGGACATTTTGTTTGGATGAAAAAGAAGCGACCAATGAACGATTACAAGAATTGATTAAAGATCTAAAAATGCGCGATCGCATTCAGGGATTATTACAGAATTTATCTTTACAAAATCTCCCCGTCGTTACTGTACGTCAACTGCGAAAAACTATTAGAGATAATGTGCGTCAATACCTGCAAAATAGTGGTAGTGATTTGCTCAAAGAATTAACAAAATCTGCTGACTGGGAAAGGATATCTATTGTATTACTAAATCGCTTGAGTAATTCACCAGTTGTTAATACTTCTTTAGAAGTAGTTTCTGGGGATTTGACCTTAATTTTAGAAAAGTATCTAGAGAAAGATTTAGAAATTATTGTAGCGCAAACAATTCCCATTTTATCTATAGATCAAGTAATTGTAGAACGAGTAAAAGCTACACCACCGGCTGAACTAGAAGATGCTATTGAGGGAATTGTCAGAAATGAATTACAAGCAATTGTGACTTTAGGTGGTATTTTAGGGTTTTTTGTTGGTTTATTACAAACCGGATTTCTATTCTTTAATTAACCTATAAAGCACCTATTTAATGTATTTTGGGGTGGGCTTATAGACCACCCCACAAAAGTTAAAGACAAAGAATCAGGGTTTTTAAAACCACCCAGAAAACACTTTTTTCCCTCTTCTCCTAATTAATAACGTAAGTTGCTAGTTAGGGAAAATGTCATAATCAGGATATCCAAGATTAAAGGATGAAAACAGAAAATTACTCACCAATTACCCATTACCAATTACCCATTACCAGCCTCAACTAGATAACTAGCAACTTGAGTTAATAATATGAGCCTGTTTTCCGGTGGTTAATAGCAGTTATCGCATCAGGTTTGAGTAATTTACCATTATCTACAGTTGCATATATTACCCAATGATCACCGCATTCTAGTCGCTGCTGTACTGAACATTCTAAGTATGCACAAGCATCAGTTAATACTGTACAACCATTGTCCGCTTCCGCTGTGGGGAAGTTACTAAAGCGGTTTTCTCCTGGTTGGAAATTCTTGCGGAAATGTTTCATGTATTCTACGTGAATACCATCAGGGAGGATATTCAGCACCAATTTACCACCGGGATATAATAAAGATTCTATTGCTCTATCCTTGGCGATCGCTACAGTAATTCCCGGCGGATTAAACGTAGCCTGAGACACCCACGCTCCCATCATCCCCGTAGAAAATTCGCCTTGTTTAGCTGTAATAACACATACAGAACCAATAATCCGACCTACGGCTTGTTCCGTAGGAGTTGCTGCTTGTTGGGGAACGCGGACTTTCTTGGCCTTTCGCAAGCTTTGAGCAAAATCTGTACCCACTTCTTCACAATATTTAAGAGTCACTTCATCAGGTTTAAATTTTACCTTCAAAGTATCAAAACCAAAACGATATCCAGCGTCTCTAAGTTTACCTTCTACTAAATCTAAAGCTTCACCACTCCAACCGTAAGATCCAAATACTCCCGCAGGTTTACTATTATTATCAGTAGAAAGAACAATACCTAAAGCAGTATGAATAGGTGTAGGTGCGTGTCCTCCAATAGTAGGAGTTCCAATAATAAAACCGTCTGCTTGTTCTACAGTAGTACGAATTTCATCAGCAGAAGCAAATTCACAATTAACAGATTTAACCGCAACCCCACCTTTGGTCAATCCTAACGCTATTGCTTGTGCTAAAGTTGCAGTATTACCATACGCAGAAGCATAGAGAAGTGCTACAGATATTTCTCTATCTTTTTGAGCGCGACTCCACTCATGATAAGATTTTGTTAATTCAATTAAACTAGTACGGACTATAGGTCCATGACCTACAGCATACATTCTCACTTGTAAATCAGAAATTTTCTCCAAAGCTGATTCTATATGTGTCGCATGGGGAGCCATAAGACAATTAAAATAATAGCGTTGATCTTCTTTAAAACTTTCCCAGTGATCATCAAATACTTCTTCACCACAAATATGAGCGCCAAATAACTTATCTGTAAACAAAATTTGCGTTTTTTGATCATAGGTACAAAGTGCTTCTGGCCAGCGAGGACTAGGAGTAGGTAAAAATCTTAAAACATGATCTTTACCTAAATCTAATATTTCTTTTCCTCGCATAATTAAAACTTTAATATCTTGGTCAGTGAAAGCCGCACGTAAATTATTAGCAGCAAGAAGAGAACAAACAAAAGTAATTTGTGGCGCAATTGCTAAAATTGCTTTTAACGTTGGAACACGATTAGGGTTAAAATGTCCTAAAATTATGTAATCTAATTTTTGAACATTAATTGTTTTTTGTAACGCTTCTAAATAAATTTCTGTAAATCCTTCCGCTGGTGGGTCAGTAATAGCAATTTTATCTGCTTCTATTAAATAACAGTTAGAAGTAGTACCGCGTTTTAGTGCATATTCAATTTCAAATCTGAGTCGTGATTTACTTCGCGCTCTTAAAACTTTTGTGTTAGTACCAATAGGTAAAATTTGTACATCTCTGGGTCGAGAATCATTCATAGATACTTGTTGAGATAAAAAAACTTGAGAAACCCAATTTTTAGCTGATTCAACAACGTTAGAAAAAGAATCTGGAATTGACATATTAATTATCTGCAATGAGTAAATAATTATCTAGATAATAAATTATTATTAATTAATAATAATTTATTGTATTAACTGCAATTAAGAATAGATTAATTGCAATTAAGAATGAATTAACTGCAATTAAGAATAGATTAATTACAATTAAAAATAGATTAAACGTAAATAACAATGAATAATAAACAATAAATAAATTTTTATTATCCATTATTTGTTGTTATTAGTAATAATTTCCTACTTTGCGATGACGAACTGCTGTAATACCATCTGGTTTAGAAACTTTACCATCATTAACAATGCAATACAAAATCCAATGATCGCTACATTCCATACTATTAACAACTTTACATTCCATGTATGCGAGTGCGTCGCTAAGAATAGGTGAACCATTTTTAGCAGTTTGAGTTTTCACATTTGAAAATCTATCAATACCAGGAAGTAAACGTTTAAGAAAATGTTTTTTCAAGTCTTGATAATTTCCTTCTTCAAGAACATTGAGAACAAAATGATCATTAATTTGCAGTAAACTATCAAGAGCGCGATCTTTAGCAACAGCAATAGTAAAACCCAAAGGTTGTAAACTAGCTTGTGTTACCCAAGAAGCAATCATTGCACCACTAACATCGTCTTTTTTAGCAGTAACAATATATAAACCATTGCTAATTCTTCCCAACGCTTTTTCCATATTCACGTCGAGAGCTTTGATTTGTTTAATATTGCGTTCTCGTACTAACAATTGTCCTAAAATAGTTCCTGCTTCTTCACACAATTGATAAATAGACTGATTAGGTATTTCTTTAATACGAATAGCAGGGAAAGCTTCCTTAATACCTAAGTCAATAAATTTGCGTCTTAGAGTATCAATTGGTTCATCATCTCCACCATAAGATTCAAATAAACCAACTACTTGTTTATTTTTAGCAACTGCTAATAAAGAACTAATTGCAGCTTGTGCTTTAATGGCACTAGTAGGAGGCATACCAATAATTAAACCAGAAGATCTTCCTGCTAACTCTTGAATTTCTTGACTTTCTGCGGTGCTAAGATCCAATATTTCCACACCGATACCGGATTTTTGTAAACCCTCAGAAATACTATGTCCTAAAAGATCACTATGTCCATAACCAGAAACATAAAATAAACCGACAGTAGTTTCTGTTTTCGTTTGTTTCTGACTCCAATTTTGATAAAATTCAGTCAAAATATCAAGATTATGATAAAGTAATGGACCATGGCCATTGGCAATAATTTTAATTTTACCAAGTTCACCCATTCTCTTCATTGCATTTAGTAAAGAACGAGCATTTGGACCCATTAAACAATCATAATAAAAGCGAAAATCAGCTTCAATGGCTTCTATATCTTCGTCAAAAGTGCGATCATCACAGAAGTGCATTCCAAAAGCATCACAGGTGTAGAGAATTTGGGTTTTACGATCAAAACTAAAGATAGTATCTGGCCAGTGTAAATTTGGCGCACTAACAAATTCTATTTCATGTTCTTGACCAATTTTGATTCGATCTCCACTTTTAACAATGCGTTTAGAAAAAGGTTCATGTACCAAACCTTCTAGAAATTGTAAAGCCACTTTCGATGCTAAAACAGTTGCTCTGGGAGCTAATTGTAAAACATCTTCTACTAAGCCACTGTGATCAGGTTCAGTATGACTAACAATGATATAATCAATACTTTTAGGATTAACTAAACCTTTGAGAGTGTCTAAATAAAGTTGACGAAACTTCTGATGAGAAGTATCAATTAAAACTGTTTGTTCACCCCTAATTAAATATGAATTATAGGTTGTACCATTTTGTAAACCAAATTCAATATCAAAACGATCTCTATCCCAATCAAGAGAGCGAATTGCGGTGGTATTGGGGGCAATTTCTACAGTTTGTATAGTTAATCGGTTCTGAATGTTCTCTGAGATAGCTACCATGATTTCACAACAGTAAATAAACAATTATTTCTTCTGTCCCCATTCTCGCTATTATTTTTTTTAAAAGCTGTAATGAAAAGTATATTTTTGAAAATTAAAATTGTAATAATAGCTGCAAAAAATTGAAAAAACGACTGACAACTCACAACTGACCAGGGACAATTACCCAATCAGTCCACTTTCACGGTAAACTCTTGATGTTGCCATAAAAGACATTTACCGTCATGACTGGAGAATTAAGACTTTGGGCATAGAACTACGCAGTTTCGTATTTCTAGACAACCTGCAACCTCAACACGCTGCATATATGGGAACAGTAGCCCAGGGTTTCTTACCATTACCAGGGGATACATCCTTATGGATTGAGATTTCCCCTGGTATCGAAATCAACAAGATTACGGACGTAGCCCTCAAATCTGCTTCTGTCCGTCCCGGAGTGCAAGTAGTAGAACGTTTATACGGACTTTTGGAGGTACATTCTGGCTCTCAGGGGGAAACACGAGCCGCTGGGGATGCGATTTTGGCGTTTTTGGGCGTGAAAAAGCAGGAATGTCTCAAACCTCGTGTGGTTTCTAGTCAGATTATCCGCAATATTGACGCGTATCAAACTCAATTGATTAACCGTACTCGTCGAGGACAACTGTTATTAGCAGGACAAACTCTGTACGTATTAGAAGTTGAGCCGGCAGCTTATGCGGCACTAGCAGCTAATGAAGCGGAAAAAGCAGCACAAATTAATATTCTGGAAGTTCAAGCTGTGGGTAGTTTTGGCCGACTTTATTTAGGGGGAACGGAACAGGATATTTTAGCAGGAGCAGCAGGAGCGTTAGCAGCAATTGAAAATTCACCTGGTAGGGAAAATCCTCAAGGTAAGCGGAACGAATAAACAATTAAAAGTTAAAAATTAAAGATGATAAAAAACTCTTTAATTTTTGTTAATTTTTGATCAAGGAGGAAAAAATGGCGAATCAACAACATCTGAATTTATTACGATCTGGGGCAGTTATTTGGATAGAATGGAGAAATCAAAATCCGCAAATTGAAATTGATCTTAGTGGTGCAAATTTATTAGAAGAAAACCTGCGAGGGGCAAATCTGGCAGGGGTAAATTTCCATAAAGTCAATTTAGCTCATGCTTTGTTAGTGCGAACTAATTTTAATCAGGCAAATTTGAGTAATGCTATTCTGTACAAGGCTAAATTAATTGCTGCCAATTTGAGTCAAGCTAATTTGAGTATTGCTAATTTGAACGAGGCAATTTTGACCGCAGCAAATCTCAGTTATGTAAATTTAATTGGTGCTGATTTACGTCGAGCAAATCTAGAAAATGCTATGATTAATAATGCTAATTTAATTGGTACAAATTTTCAAAATGCTAATTTAAAAAATGCTGATTTATCAGAGTGTCAACTCATGCGTAGTCATCTTAGTTTTGCTAATTTAATGGGGGTTAATTTAATTATGACTAATTTAAGTCAAGCTAATTTATATGAAGCAGAATTAATCAATGCTCAACTTTATCAAGCTAACCTACATCAAGCTAATTTAACTAAAGCTCATTTAGGAAACGCATTTTTATCTAAAGCTAATTTAACAGAGGCTAATTTAACAGAAACTGATTTAAGTTGGGCAAATTTAAAAGGTGCGAATTTAGCAGGTGCAAATTTACAAGGTGCAAATATTAGGGGAGCAAATTTTCAGGGAGCAAATCTAAAAGGGACGATTTTGGAAGATAAATTAGAATTGTTAACCCCAAAAAAATGCAATTAGCAGCAATGGAAAAAACCAGGTTATGATATAAAATTGGGAATGCAAAGCATGATAATCGCTACCTTGGAAAATTAAATTATAGAGGTGATTAAGTAAACATAGTCTAGTATGTAACATGAATCGCTATCAATTTTTTTTTCAAAATCAAATCTGGACAGATTTGATGTAAAAATATTCCTACTGCCAAAAACTGCTTTCATAAAAATTATGACTATGTATCCTCATTTCCAAAGTGCATTTGCCCGTCCTGTGCTAAAAGTAATTAGCGGTTTGAATAACTTCAATGCTGCTAGTGTCGCTGCGACTGTTAAAGCCGCTGATTTGGGTGGCGCTACTTTTGTAGATATTGCTGCTGATGTAGATTTGGTAAAATTGGCTAAAAGTTTGACTAAATTACCTATTTGTGTATCAGCGGTTGAACCGGAAAAATTTGTCACTGCTGTGGCTGCTGGGGCTGATCTGATTGAAATTGGTAATTTCGATTCTTTTTACGCTCAAGGGCGCAGATTTGAATCAGAGGAAGTTTTAGCCCTAACTTACCAAACCCGTGGCTTACTGCCCGAAATTACCCTGTCTGTAACCGTTCCCCATATCCTGACCCTAGATCAACAAGTACAACTAGCGGAAGATTTGGTGAAAGCTGGTGCTGATATTATTCAAACTGAGGGAGGTACTAGCAGTAACCCTATTCACTCCGGTACTTTGGGATTAATAGAAAAGGCCGCCCCCACCTTGGCCGCAGCTTATGAAATTTCCCGTGCGGTTTCTGTGCCTGTACTATGTGCTTCAGGTGTTTCTAATGTTACCGCACCAATGGCGATCGCCGCTGGTGCGGCTGGTGTTGGTGTCGGTTCGGCTATTAACCAACTCAATAGCGAAATAGCGATGATTGCCGCTGTCCGTAGCTTAGTAGAATCTTTAGCTACTGCAAATACCCGAATATTTGCGTAATAAAGTAGGAGTCAGGATTCAGGAGAAAAGGGGAATTTTTCCCCTACTCCCATGTTCCTCGATATTCAAGACAAACAATATTTTAAGGTATCAATGACTTTATCTTGTTGTTCTTGGTCTAATTCGGGGAACATGGGTAAAGATAAAACCTCATGACAAGCTTGTTCTGATACTGGCAATTGTCCGGGCTGATAACCTAGATTTTTATACACTGGCTGCAAATGTATGGGTAAAGGATAGTAAATCATAGAATTAACACCCTGTTCCTGCATTTGATTTTTGACCCAATCTCGATATTTACCACTTATACCATTGCGTCCTTCCCCAGACACACGGATGGTATATTGATTCCAGACACCAACTCCTCCGGGATATTCCTGGGGGACTGTGATACCAGAAACTAGACTCAGGTGTTGATAATAATAATCAGCAATTTGCTTGCGTCTGTGATTCCAAATATCGAGATAGCGGAGTTTAATTTGCAGAATTACCGCTTGGATAGCATCTAAACGACTATTAACACCAATTTCCTCGTGAATATATCTGACTTTACTACCATGTTCTCGCAAAATTCGTAATTGAGTAGCGATCGCTGGATCATTTGTGATTATTGCCCCACCATCGCCACAACCGCCCAGATTTTTGGTAGGGTAGAAACTAAAGCAACCAACATGGCCAATACTACCAACTTTTTGATTTTCCCAACTGGCACCAGTAGCTTGAGCGCAATCTTCAATTACTGCTAAATGATATGATTGGGCAATGGCCATTAATCCTGTCATTTCCACAGGCAAACCAAACAAATGTACTGGTATAATCGCTTTAGTTTTTGGTGTAATTGCTGCTTTTAGTTTCTCTACATCTAAATTAAACGTAGTGGCATCAATATCAACAAATACTGGTATTGCTCCCACAGCACTGATAACTTCTGTAGTAGCAAAAAAAGTAAATGGTGTAGTAATAACTTCATCACCCGCACCAATTCCTAAAGCCCGTAATGCTAAAAATAACGCATCAGTACCAGAGTTACAAGCTACGCATTCACTGACACCATGATAAGCTGCAAACTGTTGTTCAAAATCTGTAACCGCTGGACCTCCAATATAACGACCAGAAGCTAGAACACCCAATACAGCAGCGCTTACCTCAGTTTCAATGGTGGCATATTGTTCTTTAATATCAAAGGCAGGAATGGAATTTACACTTTTAATCATGAGTTTTTATTTTATTTGCGGACTTTGTTTGTGTATGCGATTTTTCATCGCTGAGACTGAGTGCAAGATATAATTTTGTCAAGTTTTGATTTGTGAAGAGGTACAGAAATGCCAGAGCTAATTAAACTGGATATGGTAGATTTGGCTTTAGCTATGGGCTTAATGGCCATTGTCATTGGTATATCGTCCTGGGAAAAATTAGGACTAGAATTAAATTTAAGTGTGGCTACTGGTAGAACTATCCTCCAACTGCTTGTATTGGGTTACATTTTTGACTTTATTTTTGCCTTAAATAATATTTGGGCAATAGTAGGGATTTTAGCAATAATTCTGACCATTACTGCAATTATTACTCGTAATCGTATTAGCCAAAAAATTCCCCACCTTTTACCTTTGGTTTGGATAGCAATTTTTGTGAGTACGGCGTTAACATTGCTTTACACCAACTTTTTAATTATTCAACCAGATAAATGGTATGAACCGCGCTATTTGATTCCTTTAGCTGGGATATTATTGGGTAATGCGATGAATGCTGCTGTAGTAGCGGGAGAACGTTTGGTTACTACTATAAATCAATTTCCTACAGAAATAGAAACCCATTTAAGCTTAGGTGCAACTCCCGAACAGGCTATTAAACCCTACCGTAAAGAGGCTATTCGCGCCGCATTTATGCCGACTTTAAACCAAATGATGTTAATTGGTATGGTGACAATACCAACCTTTACCAATGGACAATTATTAGCCGGTGTCACACCCCTAGAGGCTGTATCCTACGAAATTTTAATTATTTTCATGGTAGCTTTGACAAATTTACTAACAACCATTTTAATTACTAAAGGCCTATGTCAGCAATTTTTTAATTCAGCAATGCAGTTAGTTAGGTAATGTGCAAAATTAAAGAATAAACATAATCAAAAAAAGGGATTTTACAGCACTTCCCGATGTTATGAGGCACATATCTAGCAGGCAAGATGCCCGCACCACAAGCGTTGCATGATTTAACTTTGTACCTCATCAAAGCGGAAAACGCTGTATCTAGAAAAATAGCCCAAGGATTAAAATATTGTCATTAACCATGATCTATTGATTTTATAGCTACCAAATTTTGCTCATATTTAAAATAAATCCCGGTAAAATAGGATTACAATTCACAATATCAGGATTTTCTAAACACTCTTCTATTTGTCCAGGACGATAAATATAAACTCGGCGATTTTTACGGTCAATTAATAAACCTAATTGGATTCCTGGTTCTTGCATATATTCATTCATTTTATCTTTTAATGGCTGCAATTGATCAGAATCTGACCTTAATTCAATCACAAAATCAGGAC
>JBJUHT010000142.1:0-2784 GCA_046070105.1 Dolichospermum sp. | reverse complement strand
AAAAGCTGAATAGCTTCTAATATAGAAGTTTTGCCGCTATTATTTTCACCAACAAGTAAGTTAATTCTGCCTAGTTGTTGAAGTTCAAAGGATTTGAAGCAGCGAAAGTTCTCTATTTTTATACTTTTTAGCATGGTTTTTCAGATGTAGATAATAGAGAAATAAGGACTAAGTTGATTATATCATATCCCTGAATTATTCCAACAGTTGCTTATCTATCCAATTACATTGTTCACAATGATATCTTAGCGCGTCCTGTTGTTTAGTAGCATCTTCACTAGTTAAACAATTTGCTATTTCTATTCCTCTAATATCTTGATAGTCTTTTGCTATTTGTTCAGATATTAATACCTCTCTGGTTGTTGGGTGAATAGCTATCAGGTGTGCATCAAAAAGTCTATGCAAATCTACTTTTAAAAGTAAGCCATTAGCTATATCATGAGATTCAATCCTACTATAAGGAATAATATGTGCTGCTTCAATAATTTCTTTAATTTCACAACCACTAATTAAACATTTATAACCATATTTTTTTATTAGTTCTTCTTTAAATTCTTGTTGTTTTTCTCGTGATGGTGGATATTTCTGTTGTTCTCCTTTATTATTTAGCAACTCCTTTATCCATTGAGGATCTTGATAATTTGACCAAATCATTTGTGAAATTTTTTGTGCAGCTTTTTGTGCAATTTTGTGTACAGTTGTGGGATGAAGTCCTTCAGGAAATTTAGTTTCATCATTATAATAAGCATCTTTTAATGTGCTAACAGTAGTAAGTTTATTGTAAGTTTGACTTAAATCAGCATCGCAAAAATTCGCTTCTGCAAAATTAGTGTTTTCAATTTTGGAGGTTTTCAAGTTTGCTCCTCTCAGATTTGCACATTGTAATTTTGCTCTTCTTAAATCTGCTCCTGTCAAATCTGCTCCTGTCAAATTTGCATCTGTTAAATCTGCTCCTGTTAAATCTGCTCCTGTTAAAGTTGCTCCCGTTAAATCTGCTTTTATTAAGATTGCTCCTGATAAATTACCTCTACTTAAATCCTGTCCAGAGAGATTTCTATTTTCTAATTCTTTATTAGTAATTTCCCAAATTAAATTATATTTTTGATTCATTTTCGTATTATGATCAATAATCATATTTTTTAAACAAATATGATCTAAACAAGCATCTGTTAAATCAGCACCTGAGAAATTTGTATTTTCTAATTTTATACCTTTAAGATTTGTACCTCTCAGTTTTGCACCACTAAAGTTAGCATTTTCTAAATGTCCAAAAGATAAATCTGAACCACTTAAATCAGCACCAGATAAATTTGTATTTTGTAATTGTGCAAATTTAAGAATTGCACCTCTCAGTTTTGCACCACTAAAGTTAGCATTTTCTAAATGTCCAGAACATAAATCTGAATCACTTAAATCAGCACCTGAAAAATTTGTATTTTGTAATTGTGCAAATTTAAGAATTGCACCTATCAACTTTGCGTCACGAAGGTCTGATCCTTGTAGATTAGCATAATCTAAAGTAGAACCGTTTAATATAATTCCTCTCAGGTATTGATGACATAATTCTGCCTTACCAATATCATATTCTCCTGCTTTTGATTTTTTGATATGTAAAATATTATAATCAGAATAATCGGAAAAATCTCTCCTACCTTCTTGGTACAGTTTAATAAGTTCTATATCTGTTTTTACACTATTCTTCATACATTCATAAGCCATTTTACTATAAAAAGCACTAGAAACCATACAAGTCCTTAACCTTATTTAATAAATAACTAAAATTTGCAATTCTGTAAATTGAATATATTATACTTGTTAAGGAGGTATTTTTACCATTAATTTATCAAATCACTAATCACGCTATGATAGTAAACAATGAAAGTTAAAGAAGTTCTCAAAATCCTAGAAGATGATGGTTGGTATATAGATCGTATTAGAGGTAGTCATCGTATCCTCAAAAATGAAAATAAATCAGGTATCGTAGTTGTACCTGGAAAACCAAGTGATGACATTCCCATAGGTACACTTTCATCAATTTGGAAGCAAGCAAAATTAGGAGAAATATAATGATTGAGTACACAGTAATTTATGAACGTGGTGAAACAAACTGGGGTGCTTATGTTCCAGACTTACCCGGTTGTGTCAGCATTGGGGATACTTTAGCAGAAGTAGAGGAAAATATTAAAGAAGCTATAGAATTGTATTTAGAAGTATTGAAAGAAGATGGAAAACCTATACCCAAACCTTCTACAAAAGTAGGTCAAGTCGCAGTGATGATCTAAAAATCCAGATCCCCGACTTCTTGAAGAAGTCCGGGATCTAAATGTTATCTAAACCCTATTTCAACCCTGCTAATAAATCATTTTTCGCAGTTTCCAAAGCTTGCGGTAACTTACTTGCATCCCTTCCCCCAGCTTGCGCGAGATTGGGTTTTCCACCACCTCCACCTCCACAAATTTTCGCTATTGTTCCCACAAATTTTCCCGCTTGGATTCCTTTTTTATTCACTTCAGAACTAAATGCTGCAACAATACTCACTTTCCCGGCTTCGGGAATAGAACCTAAAACCACAGCACCATTACCGATTTTTTGCAGTAATCTTTCCGCAGCATCTTTTAATGATTCTGGGTCAATATCTGCCATTTGAGCAACAATAATTTTATGTTCTCCTACTATTTCCGCAGTTTGTAATAAACTGTCAGATTTAACAATTGCTATTTGTGATTTCAGGCTTTGAATTTCTTTTTCATTGTTGCGAAGTTCGGTTTGTAAAGTCGTGATTCT
>JBJUHT010000141.1:0-23516 GCA_046070105.1 Dolichospermum sp. | reverse complement strand
ACATCTTAATCCCCCTCTCGAAGAGCGGGGAGGGGGTTGGGGGTGGGGTTCTTGTACCTCATAACATCGGGAAGTGCTGTATGCCTAACTTCATTAATGAAATACAATAAGAAATAATTGTATTTTTTGATTAAGAAAAAGTATATCATCAAAAAGATGATAGCATTGACGGGTGACAGGTGAAAGTAATAAGGGGATAGGAAATAGGCAAGAATTTTACCAATTACCAATTACTAATTACTAATTACTAATTACTAATCACCAATCATCAAATTAATTAACTTTCAGTTTCGCAATCAGGAACACCTTCTCTAAATACTCGACTAGCGAGAATATCTGCCGCTTCAATGGTAATTAAATCCTGTTTTTCTAACAGTTTACCACTACTTAATAACCGATTTGCTTGACGTAAACGCGCTCTATATATGGCATTACGGACACTTCTAGCATTAGCAAAATGGGGCATGGTCTTCCGTTTAATTAAATATTCGCGGAAGGCTTTTTCAGCATCAGGACTAAAGCAATAGTTTTGCGCTTTGACTATAGATTGGGCAATTACCATTAAATTATCCACACCATAATCATTAAATTCAATATGTAGTCCAATGCGAGAATTCATCCCCGGATTACTATGAAAAAACCTTTCCATGTGGTCCTTATAACCGGCAAGAATGACAACCAAATCATCACGTTGGTTTTCCATTACCTGCATGAGAATTTCTATGGCTTCTAAACCAAAATCTCCCGGATAATCTGGACGGTATAAAGTATAGGCTTCATCAATTAACAAAACGCCACCCATGGCATTATTTAATACCTCTCTGGTTTTTGGTCCGGTTTGTCCCATACCTTGACCGACTAAATCATCTCGCGTCACTAACATGACATTTTCCTTACGGATATATTCCAGACGGTAGAGAATTTCTGCCATACGCATTGCTACAGTGGTCTTACCCATGCCCGGATTACCTAGAAATGTCATGTGTAGACTGGGCGCACCTGCATTTAATCCTAAGCTTTTACGAATCCGGTCAACCAACAACAAGGCCGCCATCTCTCTAATCTTATTTTTGACGGACTTTAACCCGACTAACTCCTGGTCTAACTTATCGAGAATTTCTTGAATATGAGATTCTTGAATGCTTCTAAATCTATTCCCTCATTTTGACCTGTTTGTTTTTCTAATAACTGTTCTGTCATGACTATCACCCTTGCTAATGAATTTTATGATAGCCTGGGGTCGAAAAATATAAAAGAACATAATATTTATATGTCTGATATGTTTTTCTTTATTATCAATTTCTGAATTTAGTCATAGAGAAAACATTATCCATTTTACCTCACCCCCAATATAGAAATAGCTGAAATAGCTGAATTTTCTTCTCTATGTCTTGAAATTACTATCTATGCCACTCTTTATCAGTAATTATGTACTGTCAAAGATCAATACTTCTGCATTTCTAACACATAATAACCAAAAATACGAAGATTATCTAATGCTACTTCTGTAGCTAAAATTGACATTAAGCTGTTATTAACATTAAAATCAACATGATTAGTAAATTGACACAACGGTTATTAACTTTGGTGCTTGTTTTTGTTTCTGCGTTTTTCTGTTGGGAAATTCCCCTAGCTTCAGCAAATCACTATTTTACTAACTCTGGGGAAATTAGAGATAATATCGAATTATCTACAAATGATTTTACTCCCCAAGAAAATCAAGCATTACAAGCTGTTCGTCAACGACGAAATAAAGAAATCTCCAGAATTTTAAATTTATCTCAACGTCAGCTGCTTGTTCAGAAATTACACAATGGTAATAATATTGATCAAGCTTTGGACTCATTAAATCTAAGTTCTGAACAACGAGAATTAGTAAATTCTATAAATGTATTCACTAATTTGAAATTGAAGGGAATTTTATCCCGTCATGCTTTACTTGACACTCACAAATAAAGTTAGATAGATCAGGAAAATCGTAAATTATACCAGTTGTGAGAAATTTCCTATTTCTGCGACTGGTAATTAAATAAATATAACCCTGTGATAATATCAGATCAAATTTCAGAATTTCCAGACCTAGTTAAATAATCCTTAATTAGAGAGTTTAATCTAGAGTTAATTCTCCTCGCATAACTGTTACAGCTTGTCCAGAAATAAAAACGCGATTCTTTCCTGGATAATATACTTTTACCACTCCACATCGAGGAGAAGCTTGATAGGCTAAAAACCGATCTTTTCCCAATTTATGCCGCCAAAATGGTGCTAAACAACAATGTGCCGCACCTGTTACTGGGTCTTCATTAATCCCTAAACCGGGCGCAAAAAAGCGCGAGACAAAATCATATTCTGAGCCAGAATTAGCGATGCTAGTGACGATAATATCAGCTTTAGGTAAAGTTTTCATCTGTTGGAAGTTCGGCTGCATTTCTCTAACTAATTGTTCAGATTCCACTTCAACTAAGTAACCGAGAGAATTTTCAAAAACAGATTTATAAGTCACTCCTAAAACTTGACTTAATTCTGGAGGTGCTGTTACAGCTTGAGAGAGATTTACCGGAAAATCTAACTGAATCCAATCATTTTCGAGTTTAGCTATTAATATACCACTTTTTGTATAGAAATGAGCCTCTTGATTGGGTAATAAATGCCCTTGAGACCATAATACATGAGCGCTGGCTAAAGTGGCGTGTCCACAGAGAGGAACTTCTACCGTTGGTGTAAACCAGCGCAAATTAAAACCATCATTTTGTTTCAGCAAAAAAGCGGTTTCTGATAAATTCATTTCTTGAGCAATATTTTGCATCCATAACTCAGATTTGGGACTATCTAAAACACAAACAGCCGCAGGATTTCCTCTAAATGGAATATTAGTAAAAGCGTCAACTTGAGTAATAATTTGAGTCATTTCTATTCAGAAATTAAAATTTTTTAAAACGAATATAATATGGCTTGGTCACGCCAAAAAAGAACCCTACTACACCAGCAAAGTCCACCTACGCGGGACATACGGGAAGGTGGACTGGTCAAAAATCAAGAGTCCTGAAGCCACCTGAGTGGGTTTTGTTTCTATCGTGATTTCTGATTACCCAATGGACTAGCCGTCGGAGATGATATAGAATTAGGCTCAGAAACTACTGCTATCTTATTAATTTCATCCTTATACTGAGCCGGGGCCAAAGCTTTAGCTTGGTTAAATAAAGATTTCGCTTCAGCAAGTTTTCCTTGTTCCTTAAACAGCATAGCTTTCGCTAAAACGGGACGAAAATCTTTAGGCTCTTGATTAATTGCCTGATCATACACAGAAATAGCCTGAAGCTCCTGCTTTTGAAAAGCGTAGACATTACCTAAAAGGATTTGCATTGCAATTACATCCCCACTACCTGGCTGAATAGCATTAGCACTCTTGGCAGCAGTTAAGCTTTCTTGCAATAAGCCAATAGCTGCCTCTGGACGCTTCTGACTTAATTGCAAATTGACCATCCCCTGTAAAGCCTTCAAATCTGTCGGTTTTGCCGTTAAAATGGTACGATAAGTTTGGGCTGCCCCTTCCTGATCACCAATTTGTTGTTTAGCTTGAGCCAGTAAAACCCCATACTCTGACTTTTGGGGATTAAGTTGAACAAGTTTTTCCAAAGATGCAATCACAACTTGAATATCCGCCAGTTTAACCTCCCCTGGGCTTTTTTGACTCAACAGTTGTAATCTGGCCTGCAAAAGTCCCTTGAGTGCAGTTTCATTTTCTGGTTCTTTCTGTAAAACCAATTCATAACCCCGGACTTGATCTTCTAATTTCGACTTTTGCTGCCATGAAGATCCTTGATTATCAGTATTAATCTGATTCTGGGGTAATGATTGAGGTTTGTTAAATGTTGTAATTATGGGTATAATAGAAACCCCCAAGAAGGCAACAACAGCGAAAGCCAACACTAATCGAACCAGCCAACGATTACGCAATTCAGACACAATATTATTCTACTCCTAAATGTTAATGTTAACAAAATCTCAGTACAGCAGTTCCCATCTGAGTGAAATACACATTCAGGGTAAAACATCAAGATGCTCGTACCACAAGAATTTTATTATTCCATTGCACCTGATTGATTGGCAATCTGCTTTATATACAACCAAAGTCATGGTACGCTATGAGCAGATTTTAAATTTTCGATTTATCCCGGATCTCAATCCTGACAATGAAATTAATTGCAAATTGCAAAGTTAAAAATTTCCAAAACTTTGCGGAATACGGTAGTTTGTCTGTGAATTTTATAACAAATAAATATCTATCCTACTAAAGTAAGTGATGACTTTAGGAAGATCCGTCAGAATTATAGCTATGCTATGCTGCCGATAACCTAGTGTGGCCTTAGCCTCAATGGTTGTGAAGAGGCTAAATTAAACATTTAGTGTATAAATGTGAAATTTTGCGTACTTCTGCTTATATTCAGCATCAAGTGAAAGGCTAGATTAAAAGGAAATATACTTTGATCAGCCACACACTTGCTCTTTTCTACCTGTCTTTGTCCAATCCTACCAAGGGATACGTCTTGTGCCGCAAGGAGTTTTTATGAATTCCGACCTGATGCCGTCTTCTCAATCCTCAAATACAGCCTCTAAACAAGGCAGAAAAGAGATCTCACCCCCTGTTAATGCTCATACATTAGCAGACCAATCCTCTCCACTGGAAAATTCTATGATTGACTTGAGTAAAGCTGATGCTAACGAGCGTTTAGTTAATCGAGAACAACCAATTCCACCCCCTAGTGAACCAACTCAGTACCGGGCCATTGGCTTGGTTCGTGGCTGCTATTATGCCAGTAGTGAACAGTTTACTCAAGGAATAGTACTCACCAGTGATGGGGTTGAACTTAATGCAGTCCTCCTGGGACGAATTATGAGTTTAGTCAAAAATCATTTAGATCTGCAAAAGGAACATCTCTGGGTGGTTTATCCCCGCACCAGGCAAGAAAATGATGCCTTACACTTGCAAATTGTTGGCGTTTGGGAACCAGAAAATCTGGCTAAATTTTCACTAAATGAACATAGTACAGATGCAATTACTCAAGGCTTAGACAATTCGACAGTTGTTTCTGATGTTCTCAAGCCTTCCTCTACTATTGCTGATGGCGGTTTTTCTGTGCGCGGTGAGGTGGTTTACCAGTCTTTTGATGAAAGAAGTTTGGTTGTGAAAATCAAGCAAGCTCCTCGGAAATCTACTGATAAGGCTAAATATTTTAAGTTGAAACTCAGGGGCATTTTAACTACTAAGGCAGTAGGTAAGTTCTGGGATTTCAACGTTCAGCGGCAATCGGATGTTTTAGTGGTAATTAATGCCGAAGCGATCGCTGATTTACCTAAAAAACGCAGACCGCCATTCAAAGCCGCGTCCCGTGGTGTTCCTAACAGCGGTACTAGAAAACCATTCCCCCCCCGACGCAATGGTGAAGCCCTACGTCCTCTCAGAAAGACCACCGCTGATTCTACCATAATTACTAAGCCTATTCCCAAAACCCCCACTCCTATGCCTATTAAGAGGCCTAAGCCAACCGGGGAATAGATAATTGGTGATTAGTTGTCAGTTGTGAAATGATGATTGATTAGCAAGGAATCAGGAGAGTAGAGAAGAAAATTTCTTCCTTCTCCTGACTCTTATTTGCCTTTTCCGAGGATTTATGCCAAAATATTGAAAATATGCTATACGGAGATAATAGTGGTAGTATTCGAGTTACCTTGTCTATATCCAAGTAATAAAAACAACGATTTTTAATCCGCAATTACACTTGATTACTATTATAAATACTTCATATAAATTACATTTTATTACCTTTTTCCTTTGCGCCTTCCTTACTTTGCGCCTTTGCGCGAAACAAAAACCGTGGTTCATTTACCAGCAAATTCGCTGTAAGTATAAATTATAACAATCCTTGTTTATGGGTTTATTAGCGTAGTTAAGGCAGTTTTGTTAAACACACCCTCCTCACTGCTTCTAAATTTCTTTCCAAGGATTTTGAGGTAAAAATGAACACTCCATTGGTATTGGCGCTACTGCTTCTGTCAGGGTGAATATCCCTCCTTTAATCCTTTGCTTCAATTCTTGAGCTATTTTTCGGGCTAGAAATAAACTGGCTAAGGATGCTACTCGTACCGTTCTCCCTTCAATAGTGATACGTCCAGATTTCAGTTGAGCATAACTCACTAAACCGAAGGTGGGACGGATACGGCGAGGAATGGAAAAATCTACTATTGGCGCTACTAGGTCTGTGTCCTGAACTGCACAGTTTTCTACTACTGTTTCATTCAAAACTGGTAACGCTACACCTACTCCCATCATTAAGGATGGTCCATAGTTTTTAAAATAACACCCCCTTATCCATCGGGCATCCATTTGTTTGGCATCACCAATCAGGGCTACAGTAGCCGCAGGTCCAATGGGTGTCCGATTTTCTAACCGCTTTTGCAAGGGGAAGTTTTGTGTCCCCTCCCAGGCTACATAACCAATGCCCCCTGCTAAAAATATTTTTGTCCCAATACCAATGATTTTTAAGTCGGGATCATTTAGCAAGGGTGATAGGGAACCAGGGTTGGAATAAACTGCGTTACCTAAACGTGGCTGTAATAGTCCTAAGTAGGTGTACAGTGGGCGATCGCCACTATTCACGCCAACAATAAAATTTTGATAGAGATTACGCGGATTAAATAAATAAAACTGATTGATGGTGTCACGGGTAATGGTGGTTTCAAATGTAGCCCTGGGATAACAATCGGTAACTTGTCCAATGGCACGCACTTGAATGGATTTACCCGCAATTAAATCTTCTATCACATGACCCCCGCCACGTTCTCGCACTTCTTCTCCATCTATGGTGTCCACTGGACAACTAGCACCTAAGTATAAATCTACGGCTCCAAACCCGGAATATGCTGGCACTCCATCTAACCAACAACGCCGAATTTTTATGGGTGGATCAGTATGTCCTAAGTTGATAATCGCACCACTGGATTCCATGGGTTCAAATGTACCAGTGGTAATTACGTCTACTTCTTTGGCCGTTTTCTGAATACCAATTTCTGCAACTCGTGCTTTCAATTCTTCAGCAGTCCACACTATAGCCCGTTTTTGGCTGATTTTCTCGTTAATATCGGCAATTGTTCGCATTTTTAATTTGGTTGTAGGTTGGGTTTTTTTAAACCCAACTTTTTTATGTTTAATCTTGTTTGTATTGTGTTCTCATTCTGCTTCAAAAGTAGCAATTACTGAGGCAACAATTTGAATATGAAGACAAAACTCCTATTTTTCAACTAGTTTAAGAGAAATATCAGTTGCGAGTCAGGAATAACCAGATTTGTAACTATCAAAAAAAGCAATAGCAGTCAAAATCAGGGTTATTCAAAATACTGCTATTTGTACATAAGTTGTAATACTCATCACTTTTTATTCATTCTGAATTTAATAGAGTCGGCATGGGAAGGTAACCCCTCTGTAGTTGCTAATATGTCAATAGCTAATGCGACTTTTTCTAAGGCAGTTTGCGAGTATTGGATAATACTTGAGTGTTTTAAAAATGTTTCCACTCCTAAAGCGGAAGCATAACGGGCCGCACCAGAAGTGGGTAAGGTATGATTTGGACCGGCTAAGTAGTCTCCCACGGCCTCTGGTGTGGAACTACCTAGAAAAATTGCCCCTGCATGGCGAATATGGTTAATTAATGTCCAAGGATCAGCAATTTCTAATTCTAAATGTTCAGGTGCAAATTCGTTAGCAAGTTCGGCTGCATCTGTGAGGGTTTTTACTACTACAATTAAACCATAATGAGCGATGGCCTTTTCTGTATCTAGCCGACGTGGATGATTTACTAATTGTCTTTCTACTTCGATTTGCACTTTTTTAGCCAAACTAGCATCTGTTGTCAGTAAAATCGCAGCAGCCATAGGGTCATGTTCTGCTTGCGCTAACAAATCCGCAGCTACATACACAGGATTAGCCGTTTCATCGGCAATTATTAGCACTTCACTAGGACCGGCTAAGGAGTCAATACCTACAGTTCCATAAACCAATTTTTTCGCTAATGTGACATAAATGTTTCCAGGTCCTGTAATCACATCTACTTTGGGAATGGTTTCTGTTCCATAAGCTAAAGCCCCAATCGCTTGAGCACCACCAATTCGGTAAATCTCCTCAACTCCCGCTTCTTGAGCCGCTACTAAAACCGCAGGATTAACCATTTTACCGCCCCTCACAGGTGTCACCATCACCACCCGTGCTACCCCCGCTACTTTTGCGGGAATGGCATTCATTAAAACAGTGCTGGGATAACAAGCCCGACCCCCTGGTATATATAAACCTGCACTGTCTACGGGCGTGTAGCGCTTACCTAATACCACTTCATCATCACCAAATTGTACCCAGCTTCTGGGAATTCGCTGACGGTGAAAGGTTTCTATTTTTTGGCAAGCTAGACGAATTGACTCCAGTAAGTCTTTCGATACTTGTTGGTATGCAGCATCTAATTCTGAGCCTGTTACTTTTAGTTCTTCCGGTCTTAGGGTTTGCTGATCAAATTCTGCTGTATATTGTATTACAGCTTTGTCCCCTTGGCTCTTCACTGTTTGCAACACTTCGCGTACTGTTGCTTCTTTGTGAATTACTTGTTCATCTTGGGTGCGTCCACAGATTCTTTGCAGTTCCGCTCTAATGTCAGTTTGCTCTGTAATAATTCGCAACATGGAGTAATGACTATGCAAAGTTTACAATCTTTTCAATCTAGAATTAGGTTTAGGCTTTTACTCGCTTCCACGGTATGCTATCAATACCAAGTTCTTCAAAAATAGTTTCCAGACCTATTATAAGCTCTTTGATTTTTGATTCTTGACTTTTGACACTACCTTCTTAGGTTATTCACCTGGTTATGATTCTCTTTTCTAGCTTAAAAAAGCATTTTTTGGATACTACTTGATAAAACTCGACAAATTCAGGCAATTTCACTATCTCCTATCATTCATCCCGTCAATTACACTCTTTTTTTTCTTAATTACCTATTCTACTCTATTTTCACACTTCTCAATTTCCATCCCCTCTGACAAAAAAAATTTTTTTTCTGGAAATTATCACATTGGCCAAAATGATGTTATATTAATTAAACCTAGTAGTGTGTGTACATAATTAATAGTCTTTTTGGGAATTACTGTGGCGAATACAAAGTCTGCTCTTAAACGCGCCCAAATCGCAGAACGTAACCGACTGCGTAATAAAGCATATAAATCAGCTGTCAAGACGCTGATGAAAAAATACTTTAGTTCTGTAGCAGCTTACGCTGCCAATCCGACAACAGAACTTAAGCAAGAACTAGAAGTCAAAATGTCCGCAGCTTACAGCAAAATTGATAAAGCTGTCAAGAAAGGCGTACTTCATGCCAACAATGGAGCTAGGAAAAAATCAAAACTAGCTCACAAACACAAAACCCTCACCGCTTAGTCAAAAATTCGGGAGGGGCAATCCTCGTAGTTGCCCTGGCAATCCTTTTCCCTGGTTTGTAGGACAAATGCCAAAATATAATAGCAACCCTCTTAGGGGTAATTCACCAATTACCCCCCTTATATTTTGCCAAAGTCCCCATTGGTTTATCCCTGACCACTGAACATTGACAACCAACAAGCCATGCAGCTGATAGATAGCCACGTACACATTAACTTTGATATATTTCAGCCGGATTTAGCGGCAGTCCGCGCTAGGTGGCAAGCAGCAGGAGTAGTCCGGTTGATTCACTCCTGTGTTCACCCGCAAGAATTTGCCAGTATTAGCCAAATAGCAGCCCAGTTCCCTGAACTAAGCTTTGCTGTGGGTCTACATCCTCTAGAAGCTGATCAATGGGACAAGCAAACAGCTACCCTTATCAAGTCTTTAGCCAGTTCTCATTCCCAAGTGGTAGCCATTGGGGAAATGGGGTTAGATTTTTATAAGGCTGATAATTATCAGCGTCAGCAAGAGGTATTTACATCACAATTGACGATTGCTTGTGAACTGAATTTACCAGTAATCATCCATTGTCGTGATGCGGCACCAGCAGTGAGAGATATATTGCAAAAATGGCGGGATTTGTATGGAGAAAGATTACGGGGTGTCATGCACTGTTGGGGAGGGACACCAACAGAAACTCAGTGGTTTCTAGATTTAGGTTTTTATATCAGTTTTAGTGGAACTGTAACATTTAAAAATGCTTTAACTATTAAAGAAAGCGCGATGATAGTGAGTAGTGATAAGTTACTCATAGAAACAGATTGCCCCTTTTTATCACCCGTACCTAAGCGCGGTGAAAAACGCAATGAACCCGCTCATGTTTATTATGTGGCCGCAGCATTAGCCAAACTACGGGAAGAAACAATTACAGAAATTGCCCAGAAAACCACTAAAAACGCCTGTAAATTATTCGGTCTAGCACTATAGATGAAAATTACATCCCCAAGATCAATGGCGATTTAATTGATTAAGTCATCTAGAAAATAAAAATGTGCTAGAATTGTTCACTCTCAAATATTGAGGTTAAGTCATAATGATCAAAGAAAGACAACAATTCTTAAAAAATCCGGTAAATGTAATCCTATTAACTGTATAATGTCCGTGAATTATTGGTTTTAAGCTCCTGAATGAATACCAACCATCATGATCATTTGACAAGCAAATCAAAAATCCCAAATTGTCTGTCCCTCGACTCAGATATCCACAAACGGATGCTCTCAATGACTATTGCCATCAGATAATAACTCATAGTGGCTCAATCATGGGAACCCAAAAACTAGACTGACTCAATGATGCCGAATACGGTATATCAAACCTATAGAAAATCCTTAAAAGTAATTGTCTGATTCAGACAATCATAACCATATCAAATCCATAAACCATGGAATTGCAGCGCGACCCAATCCCTCCTTGCAAAAATCCTCAGTTTCGGCAAATAGTAGCCACACAAAGTGCAGTGTTGGCCATGAAGTGTGAAGTGAAAAACCCCCAAGCTAAAGAATAATAGCTTTTGTCCGCCACAAATCGCCTTCATAATTGCCGATTTGATTTTAGCACAAAGCCTAAGCTCAAGCTACAGCACCCCAGATATCAGTAAGTTTAACCAGGTTGACAAAGGTAAAGGCATGACTAACGACAAATACATGGAATCCGCCTTTCTATTACCCGACTTAATTGAGATTCAGCGTTCTAGTTTCCGCTGGTTTCTAGAAGAAGGGTTAATAGAAGAACTAAACTCCTTTAGTCCGATTACAGACTACACTGGCAAACTAGAACTGCACTTTTTAGGAAATAATTACAAACTTAAAGAGCCTAAATACAGTGTTGAGGAGTCTAAGCGTAGGGATAGCACTTATGCGGTACAGATGTATGTTCCTACCCGTCTGCTGAACAAAGAAACAGGAGACATTAAAGAACAGGAAGTATTTATTGGCGACTTGCCCTTGATGACAGATAGAGGCACATTTATAATCAACGGAGCAGAGAGGGTTATAGTCAATCAAATTGTGCGATCGCCTGGAGTTTACTATAAATCAGAGATAGATAAAAACGGACGGCGGACTTATTCTGCCAGCTTAATACCTAACCGAGGCGCGTGGCTCAAATTTGAAACAGATCGTAATGACCTAGTTTGGGTCAGGATAGATAAAACCCGGAAATTATCAGCCCAGGTACTTCTGAAAGCGCTAGGACTATCAGATAATGAAATATTTGATGCCTTGCGTCATCCAGAATATTTTCAAAAAACCATAGAAAAAGAAGGGCAATTTTCCGAAGAAGAAGCCCTAATGGAACTATATCGGAAACTTCGCCCTGGTGAACCACCTACAGTTTTAGGTGGACAGCAGCTTTTAGATTCCCGCTTCTTCGATCCTAAACGCTATGATCTGGGAAAAGTTGGTCGTTATAAACTCAACAAAAAACTCCGTCTTTCTGCCCCGGATACCATGCGCGTCCTTACCCCTGGGGACATCCTAGCGGCCATTGATTACCTGATTAACCTAGAATTTGATATTGGCAATATAGATGACATTGATCACCTGGGAAATCGCCGAGTTAGAAGCGTAGGTGAATTACTGCAAAATCAAGTCAGAGTAGGTTTAAACCGCCTAGAAAGAATTATTCGAGAACGGATGACAGTATCAGATGCTGAAGTTCTCACCCCCGCATCCTTAGTTAACCCCAAACCCTTAGTAGCAGCCATCAAGGAGTTCTTTGGTTCAAGCCAATTGAGTCAGTTCATGGACCAAACTAACCCCCTAGCGGAATTGACCCATAAACGCCGCCTGAGTGCCTTGGGACCTGGAGGTTTGACTAGGGAAAGAGCCGGGTTTGCTGTGAGAGATATTCACCCCAGCCACTACGGAAGGATTTGTCCCATTGAAACACCAGAAGGACCAAACGCCGGACTCATTGGCTCATTGGCTACCCATGCCCGCGTTAACCAGTATGGTTTTCTAGAAACGCCTTTTAGACCGGTAGAAAACGGTAAAGTTCTTTTTGATGTTCCTCCTGTGTACATGACAGCAGATGAGGAAGACGACCTGCGAACAGCCACTGGTGACGTTCCCCTAGATGAAAACGGTTACATCAAAGGACCCCAAGTACCTGTTCGGTATCGCCAAGACTGGACAACCACAGAACCCCAACAGGTAGATTATGTAGCGGTGTCTCCTGTGCAAATTGTTTCAGTTGCTACTAGTATGATTCCTTTTTTGGAACATGACGATGCTAACCGGGCGTTAATGGGTTCTAATATGCAGCGCCAAGCTGTACCGCTGTTGAAACCAGAAAGACCTTTGGTGGGAACGGGTTTAGAAGCCCAAGCTGCTAGAGACTCCGGCATGGTAATAGTTTCCCGCACGGATGGGGAAGTGGTGTATGTAGATGCTACAGAAATTCGTGTTCGAGTCAGTAGTCAATGGTCAGTCATCAGTGGTCAGTCATCTTTGGCGGAAAAACGAATAACGGAGGGCGATGAGGAACAATTAACTACGGACAAAACCCAAGAAATTAGATACAACCTTTCTAAATATCAACGTTCTAACCAAGATACCTGTTTAAACCAAAAACCATTGGTGAGAATGGGTGAGAAGGTGATTGCGGGTCAGGTATTGGCTGATGGTTCTTCTACGGAAGGTGGGGAACTGGCTTTGGGACAAAACATTGTGGTGGCTTATATGCCTTGGGAGGGCTACAACTACGAGGACGCAATTTTGATTTCTGAGCGTTTGGTGCAGGAAGACATTTATACTTCTATCCACGTTGAGAAGTATGAAATCGAAGCTAGACAAACTAAGCTCGGACCTGAGGAAATTACTAGGGAAATTCCTAATGTGGGTGAGGATGCTCTGAGGCAATTAGATGAACAAGGTATTATCCGCATTGGGGCTTGGGTAGATGCTGGTGATATTCTCGTGGGTAAGGTGACTCCTAAGGGTGAGTCGGATCAACCTCCAGAGGAAAAACTGCTGCGGGCTATTTTTGGTGAGAAGGCTCGTGATGTCCGTGACAATTCGCTGCGCGTCCCCAATGGTGAAAAAGGTCGTGTTGTAGATGTGCGGTTGTTTACGCGGGAACAAGGTGATGAACTGCCGCCAGGAGCAAATATGGTGGTGCGGGTTTATGTGGCTCAAAAGCGCAAAATCCAAGTTGGGGACAAGATGGCGGGAAGACATGGTAACAAGGGTATTATTTCCCGGATTCTTCCTGCTGAGGATATGCCTTATTTGGCTGATGGTTCCCCGGTAGATATTGTGCTTAATCCTTTGGGTGTACCTAGTCGGATGAATGTGGGTCAGGTGTTTGAATGTCTTTTGGGTTGGGCTGGACATAATCTAGGAGTACGGTTTAAAGTGACTCCTTTTGATGAGATGTATGGGGAGGAAACTTCTCGGCGTTTGGTGCATGGTAAGCTTCAAGAGGCGAGGGATGAAACGGGTAGAGATTGGGTATATAACCCGGAAAATTCTGGCAAAATTATGGTTTATGATGGTCGCACTGGCGAACCTTTTGACCGCCCAGTGACGGTGGGTGTGGCCTATATGCTGAAGCTTGTACATTTGGTTGATGACAAGATTCACGCTCGTTCTACTGGTCCTTATTCTCTTGTGACGCAACAACCTTTGGGTGGTAAGGCTCAACAGGGTGGGCAAAGGTTTGGTGAGATGGAAGTTTGGGCTTTAGAAGCTTTCGGGGCTGCTTATACTTTGCAGGAGTTGTTGACTGTAAAGTCGGATGATATGCAAGGACGTAATGAGGCTTTAAATGCGATTGTTAAGGGTAAGGCTATTCCTCGTCCTGGTACGCCAGAATCTTTTAAGGTGTTAATGCGGGAGTTGCAATCTTTGGGTTTAGATATTGCTGTTCATAAGGTGGAAACTCAAGCTGATGGTGGTTCTTTGGACGTAGAGGTAGATTTGATGGCTGATTTAACTCCTCGTCGTACTCCGCCTAGACCAGTTTATGAGGCTATGTCTTATGAGTCTTTGGAGGATGATGATTAGGTGATAGTGCCTGTAATGGGTGATTTTGGTTGGAAGGATGGGAGTACGTTTTCTAATATCCCATTTCTAATATCCAATATCCCATTTCTATTAACAAAGGACAACTGACAAAGGACAAAGGACAACTAATTTCTCAATTCTATTTTCTTGGTTCTAATATCTTTTTTCAATTCCTAATTTTATGAGACCTCTTCAATCTAATCAGTTTGACTACGTGAAAATTGGTATTGCTTCACCAGAACGTATTCGCAAGTGGGGTGAACGCTCTTTACCTAATGGGCAAGTTGTGGGTGAGGTGACTAAGCCGGAAACTATTAATTATCGGACTCTGAAGCCGGAAATGGACGGTTTGTTCTGTGAACGCATTTTTGGACCGGCTAAGGACTGGGAATGTCATTGTGGCAAATATAAGCGCGTTCGCCATAGAGGTATTGTTTGCGAGCGCTGTGGTGTAGAAGTCACCGAGTCTCGTGTTCGTCGTCACAGGATGGGTTTTATTAAGTTGGCTGCTCCAGTGGCTCATGTGTGGTATCTGAAAGGGATTCCTAGTTATATTGCTATTCTCTTGGATATGCCGCTGCGGGACGTAGAACAAATTGTTTATTTTAATTCTTACTGTGTGTTACGACCGGGTAATGCGGATACCTTGAGTTATAAACAGTTGCTGAGTGAAGACCAATGGCTAGAAATTGAGGATGCTATTTATAGTGAAGATTCTCAGTTGGAAGGTGTGGAAGTAGGTATTGGTGCTGAGGCACTTTTACGACTCTTGGCGGATATTAATTTGGAGCAGGAGGCTGAGGCTTTACGGGAAGAAATTCTGGGGGCTAAGGGACAAAAGCGGGCGAAATTAATTAAACGTTTGCGGGTGATTGATAATTTCGTTGCTACTGGTTCTCTGCCAGAGTGGATGGTTTTAGAGGTGATTCCAGTCATTCCTCCAGATTTACGCCCTATGGTGCAGTTGGATGGGGGTAGGTTTGCTACTAGCGACTTGAATGATTTGTACCGTCGGGTGATTAATCGTAATAATCGTTTGTCTAGACTTCAGGAAATATTAGCGCCTGAGATTATTGTTCGTAATGAGAAACGAATGTTACAAGAAGCTGTTGATGCTTTGATTGATAATGGTCGTCGCGGAAGGACAGTGGTGGGCGCTAATAACCGTCCTCTGAAGTCTTTGTCGGATATTATTGAAGGTAAGCAGGGACGCTTTAGACAAAATCTGTTGGGTAAACGAGTAGATTATTCTGGGCGTTCCGTGATTGTAGTTGGACCTAATTTAAAAATTCACCAATGCGGTTTACCGAGGGAAATGGCTATTGAGTTGTTTCAGCCTTTTGTGATTAATCGTTTGATTCGTTCGGGCATGGTGAATAATATTAAGGCCGCGAAAAAGTTGATTGCTCGCAATGACCCATGTGTTTGGGAAGTGTTGCAAGAGGTGATTGAAGGACACCCAGTAATGTTAAACCGAGCGCCGACTTTGCACAGGTTGGGGATTCAAGCTTTTGAACCGATTTTAGTAGAAGGTAGAGCCATTCAGTTACATCCCTTAGTTTGTCCGGCTTTTAATGCTGATTTTGATGGTGACCAAATGGCAGTTCATGTGCCTTTGTCTTTGGAAAGTCAAGCGGAGGCGCGGTTGTTGATGTTGGCTTGTAATAATATTTTGTCTCCTGCTACGGGTAGACCTATTGTTACACCTAGTCAAGATATGGTGTTAGGAGCGTATTATTTGACGGCAGAAAATCCCCAGGCTACTAAGGGGGCGGGTAAATATTTTTCATCTTTGGATGATGTAATTATGGCTTATGAAGCGAAGCAAGTGGATCTTCATGCCTATATTTATGTACGTTTTGATGGTGAGGTTGATTCGGGAGAACCGGATTCTGAACCTTTGGAAGTCATAGAAGAAAAGGATGAGTTGGGTATTTTGAAGAGTAGGACGCTAAAGTATAAATTCCGTCGTGTCCGTGAAGATGCTCAAGGAAATTTAATTTCTCAATACATTTATACAACCCCTGGAAGAGCGATTTATAACAAGGCAATTCAGGAAGCGATAGATGCTTAATTAGTCGGTGATCAGTTGTCAGTAATCAGTGGTCAGTAGCAAAACAACGGACAACGGACAACGGACAACGGACAACGGACAACTAACAAAGGACAAAGGACAAAGGACAACGGACAACGGACAACGGATAACGGACAACTAACAAAGGACAAAGGACAACGGACAAAGGACAACGGACAACTAACAAAGGACAACTAACAAAGGACAACGGACAACTAACAAAGGACAAAGGACAACGGACAACTGACAACTGACAACTGACAACGGACAACGGACAACTGACAACTGACAACTGACAACGGACAACGGACAACGGACAACGAACAAAGGACAAAATTATGAAAACTAAAGCGGTTTTTCGCAATCTTGTGGTTAATAAGGGTAAGCTAAGGGATTTAATTTCTTGGTCATTTACTCATTATGGTACAGCGAGGACAGCGGTAATGGCGGATAAACTCAAGGATTTGGGTTTCCGTTATGCTACTAAGGCTGGTGTATCTATCAGTGTAGATGACTTAATGATTCCCCCTTCTAAAAAAGAACTCCTGGAAGCAGCCGAGACAGAAATTTTAGCCACAGAAGAGCGTTATCAGCGGGGAGAAATTACTGAAGTAGAGCGTTTTCAAAAGGTAATTGATACCTGGAATAGTACATCTGAGTCCTTAAAGGATGAAGTAGTGGCTCATTTCAAGAGGACTAATCCTCTTAATTCAGTTTATATGATGGCCTTTTCCGGTGCGCGGGGAAATATTTCTCAGGTGCGACAGTTGGTGGGAATGCGGGGACTAATGGCCGACCCCCAGGGAGAAATTATTGATTTACCTATTAAAACTAATTTCCGTGAGGGTTTAACGGTAACGGAATACATTATTTCTAGTTATGGAGCGCGGAAAGGGTTGGTGGATACCGCGCTACGTACAGCAGACTCTGGTTATTTGACCCGCAGGTTGGTGGATGTTTCTCAGGATGTGATTGTCCGGGAAATTGATTGTGGAACGACTAAGGGGCTGGCTATCCGCGCTATGACTGAAGGTAGTAAGACCTTAATTAAGTTAGCTTCGCGGTTAATGGGGCGGGTGGTGGCTCAGGATGTGATTGACCCCGTGAGTGGAAAAGTAATTGCTAGTCGGAATACGCCCATTGATGATGATTTAGCCGCGCATATTCAGAGGGCAGGTGTGAAGGAGGTGATGGTTCGTAGTCCTTTAACTTGTGAGGCGGCGCGGTCTGTATGTCAGCATTGCTATGGTTGGAGTTTAGCTCATGCTAAGATGGTGGACTTGGGAGAAGCGGTGGGAATTATTGCTGCTCAAAGTATTGGTGAACCTGGTACGCAGTTAACTATGCGGACTTTTCACACGGGGGGGGTGTTTACGGGGGAGGTAGCTCAACAGGTGCGATCGCAAATTAGTGGTACGGTGAAAATACCTCCTAAGTTGCGTATTCGTCCTTTCCGTACTCGTCATGGTGAAGATGCTTTTTATGTAGAAACTGATGGAATTTTAACGGTTAAGGGAGAAAAACAAGACCAGGAAATAACAGTGACTCAAGGTTCAACTCTCTATGTTCATAATGGAGAGCAGGTTTTAGGGAATCACTTAATTGCAGAGGTGGCATTAGGTGGTAAGACTACTAGGACTAATACGGAGAAGGCCGTTAAGGATGTAGCTTCTGATTTGGCAGGTGAGGTGAAGTTTGCAGAGGTGGTGGCGGAACTTCATGTGGATCGTCAAGGTAATTCTACTACTACGGCATCTAGGGGGGGGTTGATTTGGGTTCTCTCTGGTGATGTTTATAATTTGCCACCGGGTGCGGAATTGGTGGTGAAGAATGGTGATGCAATTGCTACCAATGGAGTGTTAGCTGAAACTAAACTTACTACTGTTCATGGTGGTGTTGTCCGGTTACCGGAGGCAAGTTCTGTTCATGCTACTAGAGAGGTAGAAATTATTACTGCTTCCGTGGTTTTAGATGACGCGGCAGTGACGGTTCAGTCTTCCCAAGGGCGCAATAGTTATTTAATTACAACTTCTAATAACCAAGAGTTTCATTTACGGGCGACTCCAGGCACAAAGGTGCAAAATGGTCAAGTGGTGGCGGAATTAATAGATGATCATTATCGCACTACTACTGGGGGCTTTTTGAAGTTTGCGGGGGTAGAAGTACAGAAAAAGGGTAAGGCGAAACTTGGTTATGAGGTGGTTCAGGGAGGAACTTTACTGTGGATACCTGAAGAAACTCATGAGGTTAATAAGGATATATCTTTGTTATTAGTGGAAGATGGACAATACGTAGAGGCGGGAACGGAGGTAGTTAAGGATATCTTCTGTCAAACTGGAGGGGTGATAGAGATTACTCAAAAGAATGACATTCTGAGGGAGATAGTGATTAAACCTGGGGAACTGTTAATGGTAGATGATCCTGAAACAGCCATGGAAAAAAATGATACTTTTATCTCCGCTGGGGAAGAATTACTCAAGAACACTGTGACGGAATTGCGGTATATCCAGTATGTAGAAACACCTTCAGGACCTGCTTTATTAAGTCGTCCGGTGGTGGAGTTTTCTGTTCCTACTACTCCTGATGTACCTACTGCCATAAGTGAAAATACTAGTCGTTCTATTGAGTTACGGGCTGTGCAACGCATTCCCTACAAGGATTCTGAACGAGTCAAGTCTGTGGAAGGTGTGGAATTATTACGTACACAACTAGTGTTAGAAATTGGGGAAGTTACGGTTGAAAACGGAGCATCACCCCTAGCAGCGGATATTGAGTTAATTAATGATGATCAAAATCCAGAGATTCAAAGATTACAATTGGTAATTTTAGAGTCTTTGGTAGTGCGTCGAGACATTGCCGCAGATGCGACTCAAGGAAGTACCCAAACTAATTTAGAAGTGCAAGATGGTGATAAAATAGGACCTGGGGCTGTGGTGGCCAGAACTCAGATATTATGCAAAGAAGCTGGGGT
Source organism: Dolichospermum sp. (assembly GCA_046070105.1). Taxonomy (GTDB): domain Bacteria; phylum Cyanobacteriota; class Cyanobacteriia; order Cyanobacteriales; family Nostocaceae; genus Dolichospermum. Next base: position 3,951 of record JBJUHT010000141.1, on the reverse strand, counting down.
GGTGCAGGGTATTCAAAAGGGTGCGGAAACTGTCAGACGTTGTTTAATCCTGCGAGATAATGATTTAGTGACTGTGGAAACTCCTGTTAATCCTAGTGTTAAGGTGGGAGATTTAGTAGTAGAAGGTAGTGAAATAGCTTTTCGTATTCCTGCTATAGAGTCAGGACAGGTGGTAAAGGTCAGGAGTCAGGAGTCGGTAGGCCATTCGTCTGTTGTTGAGGTGGGACAATCACCAATGACTAATGAGCAATATGCTGTGACTTTGCGTGTGGGTCGTCCCTACCGAGTTAGTCCTGGTGCAGTATTACAGGTAGAAGATGGAGATTTGGTGCAACGGGGTGATAACCTGGTGCTATTGGTGTTTGAACGGGCGAAGACTGGAGATATTATCCAAGGTTTACCGCGCATTGAGGAACTTCTGGAAGCTCGTAGACCTAAGGAGGCTTGCATTTTAGCTCGTCGTCCTGGCGAGGTGAAGGTGATTTACGGGGATGGTGATGAGGTGACATCTATTTCTCGTGAGGCGTATTCGATTAAGGTGATGGAAGCTAATGGAACGGTGACGGACTATCCTTTAGGTCCTGGACAAAATCTGATTGTTCCTGACGGGGCGCAAGTGGTGGCTGGTCAGCCTTTGACTGATGGACCTTCTAATCCTCATGAAATTTTGGAGTTATTTTTCAGTTTGGGGTCTGAGGATGGGGTTTATGCTTGCGCTAGTCTGGCTTTGCAAAAGGTACAAACTTTTCTGGTCAATGAGGTGCAAATGGTCTATCAGTCTCAAGGTATTGAGATTGCTGATAAACATATTGAGGTGATTGTCCGCCAGATGACTAATAAGGTGCGGATTGATGATGGTGGTGATACGACTATGTTACCTGGGGAGTTGGTGGAATTACGGCAGGTGGAACAGGTAAATGAGGCTATGTCTATTACTGGTGGTGCAAGGGCCCAATATACACCTATGTTACTAGGGATTACAAAAGCATCTCTCAATACTGATAGTTTTATCTCTGCGGCTTCTTTCCAAGAAACTACAAGGGTATTAACTGAGGCGGCTATTGAGGGTAAGTCTGACTGGCTGCGGGGGTTGAAGGAAAATGTAATTATTGGGCGGTTGATTCCTGCTGGTACTGGCTACAATACTTTTGAAGAGATGGGGACTATTGATGATTATGTGATGGATATGGGTTTTGGTGGCTCTGCTGATGGGGTTTTAGATGAGGTTGATGATTCTTTGGATATGGTTTTGGATGACCGTACTGCTAAACTCTATAATTTGGATGGTCCTGGTGTTGGAGATGGGGGCTTTGGTGGCCTCTTTGGCGGGGGAGAACGTCTGATTTTAGATGATGATGATGATTTGATTGCTGATGAAGTTAATGACCTTGTGATTGAAGATGATGATGCAGATGATGATGATTTTGATGATGATTTTGGCGAAAATGATGATGAATAAATTTTAGTAAACTGTAGTAAACCGTAGGGTGTGTTAGCTACTAGTAACGCACCTTATGAGGTTGTTCGATTTGAAGTAGATAAACCAAATAGATTCTCTATTCCCTGTACTCAAGAACCAAATTTATAAATTATCATTGTGATCAGTAATTTTTTAATTCGTTTATGACAACAGAAATCAATATACCAACTTTAGCCAGCCTCGACTACCATCTTTATATTGATGATCATGGTGAATTAATAGCAGATTTTCAAGGAAAAATCGGGGTTTATGCTATTTTTAATCAAGATAAAATTCTGCAATTTGTTGGCTATTCCCGTGATATTTATCTGAGTTTAAAGCAGCATTTAGTCCGTCAACCTCAAAACTGTTATTGGGTGAAAGTGCAAACTATAGAACGTCCCAATCGCACGGTTTTAGAAAATATTGAAAATGCTTGGATTACTGAAAATGCTGCTACTTCCATTACCGAAACCATATTAAAACAAAAATGGACTAATCCCGTAGATGTCAAAGAATTAATGACACCAGAAGAACAAGACAATTATCAGAATATAGCAATTGATGAAATAGGAAAAAGTAAAGTTTTAAAAAATGTAGCACGGCGTGTTGAAGAAGAAATTTTGGCAATTCTAGAAGCGCGGGGACTGAAAACACAAATCCGCTTTAACCCGAAATTAAAAGAAGTAGGATTGTTGGATTTGAAGTGAACAGGATGGGGCTAAAATTGTAGTAAAATTTTGTCAATCATCCGATTAGCTTGAGAACTATAACTACCACCAAATAAGTTAAAATGATTTAAAATATGATAGAGATTGTATAATGTTTTTCGTGTTTCATATCCTTGATCTAAGGGAAATACCTCTTGATAACCTTGATAAAATGTTGAGGGAAAACCCCCAAATAATTCTGTCATAGCTATATCAACTTCTCTATGTCCAAAATAAGTCGCGGGATCAAAAATAACTGGTTCATTTTCCATAGTAAAACCTACATTCCCTCCCCATAAATCTCCATGAACTAGGGAGGGTTGAATTTGATAATCTACAAATAATTGGGGAATAGCTGCTAATAATTTAGCCGCGCGGGGAAAATTTCCACCCCGTTTTATTGCTAATTGAAATTGATAGTTTAAACGATTTTGAATATAAAATTCAAACCAGGAAGTATGAAAATTATTGATTTGGGGTGTAGAACCGATGGTATTATTGATATCCCAACCAAAACCTTTATTAGTGCTAAACTTGTGCATAGCTGCTAATTTCCGTCCCATTTCAGACCAAGATTGATAATTACCAGTAGTCATTTCTAACCATTCTAAAACAATATAGCTAGAAGTTCTTGTAATTCCCCAACAAATTGGTTTAGGAACGCGGATAGTTTTAGTATCATAAATTTGTTGTAAACCCAGCATTTCTGCTGCAAACATTGACCCTTGAGAAGCTTGGTTAAGTTTAACAAAGTAGGTTATTTTACTATTACTAATAGCATAACTTTGGTTAATACATCCACCACTGATAGATAAATGCTGATTACTGACAAATTTTTCTCCAGTGATTTGACTAATATGGTGATCAATTTCTGGCCAAGTCATAGTTCTTTGATTGTTTGTTAATTGTCGGTTTTTGGTTGTTAAGAATAGATTACCAATGACTAAACAGGTTTAACAACAATGATACCATAAGCATCTGGGGAAAGATAATTTTTCGCTGCTTGGATTAAATCAGTTGCTTCCTGTGCGTGCATAAGTTGGGGATAGTTAAAAGCTGGTTCTAAATCACCAATTAAAGACTGATAATAACCATAAGTAGGTTGGCGTTAAAAATTGTCGTTATGACAAGGGAACAGGGAACAGGTAATAGGGAATAGGTTTTGGGAATAGGTTTTGGGAAACTTTACTTTTCGTTACTTATGTCGGTTTTTTTCCGTTCACCTACTTATAATCCGGCGCGATAGCGAAGCGCGACCTAGGAATCGCTTGGCGTTTCATTACCAAAAATTATGTTACTTCTTCTATATTACAACTTTATTAATGCTGTAAACCTGGGAAAGATTTTAAGAGGAATTGGGGATTTTGACCAAAACCTAATCTATTTTCTCTAAAAATTGTTGTACATGGTAAGTATTATTACCTGGATTTTCCGAAATTAACAAACCGTTCCTCTCTTCAAATTTAAGTTTTTGTTTTGTCTCTGTTGTTCCTTCATTTGGTGTGCGACGGCCTACTAAAAATAATAATCCTCTAAATTCAACTTCCGTATTGATTTGATCGTTAAAAATTTTAATTCGTTGTAAAACAAAATCAACAAAACTTTTAGCCGCTTTTAATTGTTTTAAGTAACCTTTAGGATTTGTAGATTTCATTTCTATCAACAAAACATAAACCTTATTTGACTTTTGTAAAAATACAGGGGTTTCCGCTCTTATGAGGTACATATTAAGCCCCCTCTCGAAGAGCGGGGAGGGGGTTGGGGGTGGGGTGACTTTGTACC
>JBJUHT010000140.1:0-6706 GCA_046070105.1 Dolichospermum sp. | reverse complement strand
TTATTCCTTATCATCAGCAAATGGCAATGGTAAATTCTCATCAAGTTTATCAAGCCAAGTCGCAACTGATAAACCATTATCCACAAGAATTATTCTCATCGCAGCAAGGCATGAAGTAATTAATTGGCATATATTGTCTTGTACTTTATAATAATCCGCCACTGTATCAGCATTTAAGACGGCAGGATTATATATCTCTTCGAGTAAATTACTAGCATCCGACCAAATACGTCGATCTGAGTATTGATCATCTTGATGTTGCCTTGCTATTTGAAAAAATATCTTTATTCCTTCCGTCCATTCCTCTTGTATATTCTCATCATCTACTTCATCCAATACTGAAGAAATCAAAGACTCAAACTCTATAAGTTGCTTTCTTGTGCGGGGAGCTTTTGCATAATTTTCTCCCCAAGTAGATATAAAATCTAAAGTCTGTTCAGAGATAAGAGGATTTCTCTCAAGAAGACTCACTTTTAAAAGAGAATCTATTGCAGGACTTAATAAAGCGAAAATAGGTAATTCCCAATCTTTAACGTAAGATGCAAGGGTAATAACACTAATCCTTTGCCCCGATCTCGGGGAATGTAATATGGGCAAAGTCATTGATAGACTACCAGGGATTATAGGATGTCGAGACAATACCGATGCTAGGAATAACCAGATTACCTCATTGCTGACTTTTACTGAATCTCCTTTAATAAGTTCGCGTCCCAATACTCCTAAACATATTTCCAAAACTTCTTGCGATCCACATGAGAGCAAGGTAGCAAAATCTCTCACACTTGTATCTAATTTTGTTAGATTAACAGATATTTTGGCAACTTCTTCTCTCACTCCGTCGCTATCGCCAGAGTCTAAAAATTGCTGTACTTTAGTGAGAGTAGTCGTCATTGGTGCTTATTGTGTAGGAATAAAAGTGATTCCGCTGCGAATTTCAATGTCAACACGGGCGTTGCTAATTGTACGCTTAGGATCTTGAAATGAGTGAGGTTGGGATTCAGGTCTGACACCACCTTGTTGACTAGCATTTTTAATGAAACGTCTAGCTTTGGCAAAGGCCTGTTTTCGTTCTAACTTTTCAGAGTTACTACATTCTCCTTCAATCTTAGCAAGAAATGATAATCCCTCTTCATCAGTAACAGGTTTTTCTTCTGCCCAAGAACGGGTGTAGCCTCCTCTCTTTGTTATATCATCTCCTTGAGCTTGTACTGCTCCACGGTATGGCGCTTGGGAACTGGACATATTAAAAACCTGAAACCTGGCTAATGGACTATTATAAATAGTACCACAGGTCAATACATCTAATCTATCTCAGGTTCAACACCTAAAGCACGCAATTGGGCAATTAATTTTTCTGTTTTTTGTCTTTCTTGATCTGCACGTTGTTTCTCCTGTTCTGCTCTTTGTCTTTCTTGATTTGCACGTTGTTTTTATTGATTTGCACGTTGTTTTTCTTGATTTGCACGTTGTCTTTCTTGATCTGCTCTTTTTCTTTCAAATTCTGCGGGAGTTAATACCCAATTACCATTTTTATCATACCAACGCAACCAAGGCATATTGACGTTTTTATAACTTCCTACCCAAACTCCTAAACCTAATTCTATACTGGGTATCCAGAAGCGGGAATTTGTTAAATTTGCTTCAATATAGCGATCGCCATTTAACTGAAACATTCTAAAATCAGATTGATAACGATCAAAAATTGCGTAATAAGGTACTCGTAAAATCTGCTCATAAATCTCCCATTTAACAGGAGGTTTTTCCACATCTCGCAATGTTTGACCTAAATCTTCTTTTTCTGTTCCTGGTGATAGTAATTCTACCACAATATAAGGATTAACAGCTTCTTGCCACACCACATAACTTAATCTTAAATCTTGCTGATCACCATACAAATATGGCACACCTAAAGCTGCAAACCAATCAGGACGTTTATACCACAATGGATGACGAGAATCATAATACAGATTAATATCACTGCCTGTAAATATTTCCTCCATCTTATAATTATCAGGCGTAAATGTTTCTGATAATAATTGTGGTTGTAATAAATGAAATTGATCTGGCAAACCTTTCTCCTCTGGATCTTCACTCGGTAGATCATACATTGTAGGTAATGTTTCTTTAGGGGAAAGTGGCGGATCTGTTTGATACATTTTTCCCTGTCCTCAATAGATAGTTTGTATTTCTATATTTCTATTATGTCGCACTCTCACAAATCACCTTTTTACACTCTTCAACATTAACCCCTTTTTGCATTGCTGACACCAAAACTTGATAACTTTCCCAATTTTCCTGAATCAAATTTTTAGCTTGCAGCAAATAAAAACGCTGTTTCTGCTGATAAATATCCTCAGAAAAACCAAGAACTTGTAAAAATTGCATTAACTTAATTTTATCATCATTTCCACCTTGAGGAGCATCAAAAATCAAAGTTTCCGCAGCAATTCCCGCCATCAAAATTGTACAATAGCGATCTAACATTTGGGTACTAATTTCACCTTTTTCTATTTGCGTTGTTAACCCTTGATCATCTATTGATACCCCTCCTTGTCCTGGTTGTCCTTGTTTCCAAGCTTCCCACGCACTAAGAGTATAGCCAGTTATGGGAATTTCTAATAAGTGAGCCACGAGAAAATGACCCGCTTCATGATGTAAAATGCGTTCTTTATATTCTGGAGAAAATCGCGCCAGTAAGTCTAAAAATATCGTTCCTCCCTTACCTTGAAAACTGAAATTATCTAAAGTTGCAATTCCTAAAAAAGTCACTGTAGCTAAAGCTGGTATTGTGGGAGAAAGATGTATTAACGGTCCTAATAAAGTAGAAAAAGTCATCAGAAAAACAGATATAGCAACGAGATTTATCGCAGTTTGGCTCATGGGAAGTTTTTTTAATAAGTACGTTGGCGTTAAAAATTGTCGTTATGACAAGGGAACAGGGAACAGGGAACAGGTTTTGGGCAACTTTACTTTTCGTTACTTGTGTCGGTTTTTTTCCGCTCACTTACTTCTAATAAAATAGAATTATACCTAATTTCTCAGCCATCAAATCAAAATTATGCAATCTCCATTAAGTATTATTAGTGTTGAACAATACCTAGACGCTGAAAAATCTAGCGATATTCGCCATGAATATGTGGCCGGACAAGTTTTTGCAATGGCGGGTGCAAGCGAAGATCACAGTTTGATAAAAGGTAATATTATCGCTATATTACGTCCTCATCTTCGCGGGAGTTCCTGTCGTGCTTTCGTGTCAGATATGAAAGTGAAAGTTAAAATCAGAAATGCTAATATATTCTACTATCCTGATATTATTGTTACTTGTGATCCTGAAGATAAGGAAAGGTACTTTAAAACTCGTCCTAATTTGATTATAGAAGTTTTATCTAATTCCACAGCAACAATAGACAAACGTGAAAAACGCATTAATTATCAAACCATAGAGAGTTTAAAGGAATATGTTCTAATTTACCAAAATCAAATAAAAGTAGAAGTTTATCGTCAAGATTATCAAGGAAATTGGTCAACGGAAGTATTAGGAAAAGATGATAAATTACATTTAGATTCAGTAAATTTAACTTTGAAAATGGCAGATATTTATGAAGATGTCATAGGGTAATTAAAAAATTAATTTTGGTTCTAGATCGTTTCCATAAAGGGGTAGAATAAAACCCAAAATTAAATCTTTATCATCTCTGAGCATTTCTGAAATTATGAGATACAGATATTAATGATAAAACTATTGTGGTGCGGGCATCCTGCCCGCATAAAATGTACCTCACCTTTATGGTAATTCACTGTTATAGCGAATAAATCTGTGTGTACTTAATTATATTGAGAAACATTATAAATATCAAAAACAGGACTTACGCAAAATATCTCTCAAACCCTCTTTTCTTCGTTCTCTTCGTTCCTATGCCTTCGGCACGCTTCGCGAACGTGGTTGATTATTCCGTGACTTGTGCGTAAGTCCTAAAAAATTAAAAAATATTGATCAAAACTGGATTATCGCCTAAATTTATTTATACTTAGGAAAAAAATAACCTTTATGCAGCCATCATTGTTAGACAAAACCCTGAATCACTTTCAAGCTTGGGCAATAGAGAACCCTCAAAACCCAGTCAGCCGTACCTTTTTGCCTATAATCAGTTTTATAGAGGGAACAATTGCCAATGATCCACCTTACCTAGATAGAAAAAGGCAAGTGCTGGGGGATGCCTTTTGTTGTGCGGGGGAAGTAGTCTTAGGAGACTTTAAAACCCTAGAAACTGCCTTAACCTCACCCCAAGCCCGTGACTGGAGACTGGGAACTTCTATGCTGAGTTCTAGTCATAGTCCAGGAGTTGATCAAGGAGGTCGCAATGTTCTTTTAATTACTCTCTCAGACGCAGCCGCAGGAGGGGAAAATCATGATGCTTTCCGTCAGTGTGTTGATAATTACTTCTTTAATGAAGCCATGGTAATGCGTCAAAATGATCAAGTAGCACAACGTTTGTTCAATAAGTTAGCCGCTGAAGAAATGCTGACCAATGTTATTATTAGCGTGGGTAAAGCTCGTCGCTCTTATTTAAGCCAAATATCCTAGTCCATATCATAAATAAATATCATGCAGCCATTTCTACCTCAAAATGACCCGAACCCCGCACAACGCCAATCTTGTCTAGAGAAAGGCCGCAAAGAGTATCAATTCATGTATGATTTTTTGCCGCCTATGGCGATGCTCAAAAGCGTACCTCCCGCAGAGAATTTTTCTACTAAGTATATTGCTGAACGGACATTAGAGGCAGCAGAACTTCCTCTAAATATGATGGATGTTAAAACTCATGCTATGTGGGATCCTTTAGATGAATTGCAAGATTATGAGGACTTTTTCCCAGTTTTGCAAAAACCTAATGTGATGAAAACCTATGAAACCGATGATTCCTTCGCCGAACAACGGCTTTGTGGGGTAAATCCGATGGTTTTACGTCAAATTAAGCAAATGCCAGCTAACTTTGCCTTTACCATCGAAGAATTACAGGATAAGTTTGGCAATTCTATTAATTTAATCGAAAGATTGGCAACAGGAAATCTATATGTCGCTGATTATAGATCCTTGGCGTTCATTCAAGGTGGCACTTATGCCAAAGGAAAAAAGTACCTACCAGCACCTCTAGCCTTTTTCTGTTGGCGCAGTTCGGGCTTTCAAGATCGAGGCCAATTAGTCCCTGTAGCCATTCAAATCAATCCCAAAGCAGGTAAAGCCAGCCCCTTGCTAACTCCTTTTGATGACCCTTTAACCTGGTTTTATGCTAAGTCCTGTGTGCAAATTGCTGATGCTAATCATCATGAAATGAGCAGCCATTTATGCCGGACTCACCTGGTAATGGAACCCTTTGCTGTTGTCACCCCGCGTCAACTGGCTGAAAATCATCCTCTGAGAATATTACTCAGACCCCATTTCCGGTTTATGTTGGCTAATAATGATTTAGCTCGCAAGCGTCTGGTTAGTAGGGGCGGTTTTGTGGATGAATTATTAGCAGGAACTCTGCAAGAATCATTGCAAATTGTGGTAGATGCCTATAAAAGTTGGAGTCTAGACCAGTTTGCTCTACCCAGGGAACTCAAAAATCGCGGTGTAGATGATGTCAAAAACTTGCCACATTATCCTTATCGGGATGATGGAATTTTGTTATGGAATGCAATTAATAAGTTTGTATTTAACTATTTGCAGCTTTATTATAAGAGTCCAGCAGACTTGAAAGCAGACACAGAACTGCAAGCTTGGGCGCGGGAATTAGTGGCTCAGGATGGTGGTAGAGTTAAGGGTATGAGCGATCGCATTGATACCTTAGAACAATTAGTTGAGATTGTTACTACTATCATATATATTTGTGGTCCACAGCATTCGGCGGTTAATTTCTCCCAATATGAATACATGGGTTTTATTCCTAATATGCCCCTAGCTGCTTATCAACCAATTCAACAAAAGGGTGATATTAAAGACCGTCAAGCCCTCATAGATTTTCTACCACCAGCCAAGCCCACAAGTACCCAATTATCAACTGTGTACATACTTTCAGACTATCGTTATGACAGACTGGGATATTATGAAGAGGAAGAATTTACAGATCCAAATGCTGACCAAGTTGTGAATAAATTTCAGCAAGAATTGAGTGTGGTACAGAGAAAAATTGAATTGAATAATAAGGGACGTTTAGTAAATTACGAATATCTCCAACCAAGACTTATTCTCAACAGTATTAGTATTTAACTAATTGCAGAATAGATAAAACCCCATCTTGAATAATTAATTTTTAATAATATTAAAATGGGGTATTTTATTCTTCATCATTCACTATTTCATCTTCCATATTAAACTCAATTCGATTTTGCAAAACAATTTCTTCAATTACTTGAATACCTCTTTTACAGCAGATTCCTTTGTTATGAAGTACATCATAGCCACCTCCCTGCTTGCGGGGAGGGGGTTGGGGGTGGACTGATTTTCTGTAATCAATTAATTTACGTTCTGCGCCAGTTTTCGCTGCAATTTTGATGTGGTCTGCATTAAAAATATAATTATTTTTATCTTTTACACAATGAAGAATAGGTTCATACATTGAACCAAAATATTTTGTAGCTTGCACTCCAGAACTATCGTAATGCCAGATTATACGACTGAGAATAGTTAATTTTTTTCTCAAGTAAATGTCAAAATAAGGCA